>JANNUW010000302.1:0-13698 GCA_031414095.1 Hyphomicrobium sp.
CGGTCGCGGTGTACACCGGCGTCATCATCAGGGTGCGAACGGTGCCCAGCGCCACCACGGCCGCCACGACGCTGAGAATGAGCCACTTACGCTTGGCGAAGATGCGCCAGTATTCTATCAGGTTGAACGAGAAATCGGCGGCCGCCCCTTCATTGGCCTGCGCCCCATAGCCTCCCAGAGGGCTATAAGGATCACGCACGGCGGGAGCGCCTACCGTCTGCACAGCGAGCGCTGTTCGATCAGCCGCGTTGTTATTCTCGAATGGACCGTTCATCGCTTCTCAATGATCAACGAAAGCGGCATGAGCTGGGCGGATTTTCACAGAAGCGCGAAGGTGCCCGCAATCGGCAGCATCTTAATCAAGCTATTAAAGCCTTCTTTCAACGCCGACGATCCGGCCACGATAACGTCACCAGACTGAACGGCGGGATCAGGCGCTTGGCCTGACCGGATTTCACCAACATCGAATTTCGCCGCGCTTCGTTTGCCGTTCACCGTTCTGAAGATGACGACAGTCGAATCGGAATTGGGATCAAACCCTTCGGCCGTTGCCACAAACTGCAGTAACGAACTGCCGCCGCGGATCGGATACACGCCGGGCTTCTTGACAGCACCTTCAACCGTCACGCGCTGGCTGTTGTATTCCTTAACATATACAGTCACCTGCGGCGATTGCAGATACTTGGCGCCGAGTTTCGCGGTCAGATCGCGTTCGACCTGTTGCGCGGTTTTACCCGCGGCGGCAACCTCGCCGACCAACGGCAGGTTCACACTTCCAGTATCGGCGACTTGCACGCTTTTCGACAGCTCCGGCACTTTGAAGACTGAGACGTCGAGTACATCGAGCGGCCCGATTTTATATCCAGTACTGCCGGGCGTTGCACTGGTCGTCAATAGCTCGGCAGCTTGCTTCGCCCTTGCCGAATCGTCGGCGGAAGCAGTCGCTACCGGGGTGACTGCCAGCGAATTAGGGGCCGCGCCAACCGTCGTAGCGCTCGACATTCCCGCGCCTGCTTTTTGGTCAGGTGACAGTAAACCGGCCTGCGTGTCAGGAATTAAAGATGCGCCGCAGCCGGCCAGCAAGACCGTGCACAACACCGTGAGCTTCACGGCCGGACTGGCCCTCAGATGGGCCTGTCGCGTTATCCCGATGAGATCGCGCAATATTGGCAGCATCGTTTTCCCCTGGACCTGCTCGTCCCGTCGCCGGAGGCGGCAGAGACGCCGGACTGACGTTGTCTACTACACCTTGTGGTCTCGTTACAACTAAGTGCTCAGCTTCCGCTGCCCCCACGCGCTTGGCCGCCATCTCCCTGCCGCGCGACAAATTCGGCGGGCGACGCCGCGTATCATGCGCGTCGGTCGCCAGGATGTGCACCAAACCCTCGTCCAGCATGCGTTCGGCCCAATAGCGAGGCTGGCTGCCAAAAGCACCAGTCAGCGAGCCGGCCGTAATTTGCATCCATACGCCGGAGTGGACCAGCTTACGGATCGTTTCATAGTGTTGCTTGATCCACGTACAGCGCTCCGGGTGCGTGAAAATTGGCACGTAACCGCCGACTGCAATTTGGAAGAAGCAATCTTCGACACGGGCCGGAGCAACGTGATGCGGCAACTCAACGAGAACGTAACGCGTATCGGCCAGCGACAGCAAGTGCCCCGACCGGATATTCCCCGCGAAATCGGGGATGATGTGCGCATCGGCACCACTGATGAGGCGAAGGTTAATGTTCTCGTTATCGAGGGCCGCCTGTAGTGACGCGACGGCTTGCCGGATTTGCGGGCCGGTGTTGTGATAAAGTCCTGGAAGAATATGCGGCGTGCAGGCAAGAATCATGACACCGTCGTCGACGGAGGCACGCGCCATGTCCAGCGATACGCCCAGATTGGGCGCGCCGTCGTCTATTCCGGGAAGGATATGACAGTGCAAGTCGATCACAAGGTTAAAATTGCATAAAAATGCGTCCGGGCCAACCCGTTTTCCCACATCAGTATAGGGAAGAATGTTGCCCTTAAGCCGCAACGTGCCCGAGTAAGTTCTGTACTGTGGGTAAACACCTTGACGGCAAGCTCAATGCTCATAATAGATTATGCTGATATTCGTACGGGAGACTAATATGAAACTTGCTGCAACGATTGCCGCAGTGCTAAGTTACGCTGCATTGTCATGCGCCGCATCGGCTGCCACAGTGACGTCTGTCCAGGGCAATGTCTCGATTAACCGCGGCGCTGGATATGCCCCCGTTAATAGTGGAACGGGTGCTGCTAGCGGCGATAAAGTGATGGCCGCGAAAAACTCTGTCGGTCAAATAGCTTACGACAATGGTTGCGTCGTAGAGGTTTTGGCTGGTCAAGTCGTAACGGTTCTCGCTGATCCGCCGTGCGCAACGGGCGCAAGCTTCTTGGGTGGTGGCATCGGGCCCGTTATCATCGGCGCAGTGGTGGTCGGTGGCGCTGTCGCCGCCATTGCAGCGTCGGGCAACGATAGCGACGACGACGCTCCAGCTAGCCCCTAAAATTGCCGTCTTGGCAGTTTAGACCCACTTTGGACGCGGGGTCCCTGGTTGTAACGGTCTGTGGTTCTTGAGTATTCAAGCTAAACTTTGTGCGGCGCTGGTTTTGTCTGCAGTGGGTCTAGGGGGAAGTTCAGCCCCCGGCCACTTGGGCGATGTCGCGCTGCAACTTGCCAGCCTACTTTTGCTAGCCCTTTTGCTTCTGCAGAGCACCAATTCCAATTCAATAGGAATATCTGCACCGGCTCCGCGAGGCGCGAAGCTCGCGGTGGCTCTCAGCTTGCTGATTGTGGCCGTACCGCTGGCACAGCTTATCCCGTTGCCGCCAACAATCTGGGAATTGCTATCCGGTCAGCGCTCAGTTCAGGCCGTCAAGGACGCTTTGAGCGGCACCGGCGTCACTGTCGGGTGGGCACCGTTGAGTGTCTCGCCACATGCGACTTGGCTGAGTTCGCTTTCACTCCTGCCCCCGCTGGCAATTTTTTTTAGCACTCTCAAAGCAAATTACGAGGACCGGCGGGCTCTTAGTCTGGTCGTTTTGGCTGCCGGCGTGCTCAGTGCCTTCCTCGGACTTTTCCAATTGGCGCAAGGTCCCCAGAGTCCGCTACGTTTTTACGAGTACACCAACACCACTGAAGCGGTCGGCTTTTTCGCCAACCGCAACCATTTGGCTGCCTTGCTTTACAGCGTGCTCGTGATCGCGTTTGCGTGGACAGGCTATGCTGTTGCAGCTCTACAACAGTCGGCCCCGGGCCAACGAGGTTCGCGCGCAAGTGCCGTGGTCGTTGCCGCCTTTGTCGTGCTCGTGGTTTTGGTGGCGTCGCAAGTCATGGCCCGGTCGCGCGCCGGTGTCGGTTTGGCGATGGTCGGGATCTGCGCAGGCCTGCTGATTGCGCTTTCGTTCCGCACGCAGCGGCCGTCACAACTGTCGGTGCCGCGGCTGCTTGCGGCGGCAGCGGCAGTCGCGTTTGTGTTCTTGACGCAGTTCGGTCTCTACCGCTTGCTCGAACGCTTCGAAGCCGACCCATTGAGCGACGCGCGCATTATATTTGCCCGCAATACGCTCGAAGCGGCGAAATCGTTTTTCCCGCTCGGGTCGGGACTCGGGTCCTTCGTTCGAGTCTATGGACTTTTTGAAAAGCCACAAGACGCCATAGCCAACATTTACGCCAATCACGCCCATAACGATGTTTTCGAGACATTCCTCGAGACCGGACTGGCAGGAATG
Organism: Hyphomicrobium sp.; assembly: GCA_031414095.1. Classification (GTDB taxonomy): domain Bacteria; phylum Pseudomonadota; class Alphaproteobacteria; order Rhizobiales; family Hyphomicrobiaceae; genus JANNFX01. Next base: position 3,742 of record JANNUW010000302.1, read on the forward strand.
GTCGTCGCTGCACTCGCCGGGCTTTGGCTAGCGGTAAAGGTCCTGCAATCCTGGCGCCGCGCAAATCCGAGGGCCGCGCTTATCGACACTGCGCTCGCCCGGGCGGGCGGGTGCATCGTCATTCTGCTCATTTTGCATTCATGGATCGATTACCCGCTTCGGACGGCCGCCATCATGGCTTTGTTCGCCTTTTGCTGCGGCCTTCTTGTGCAGCCGCCGGTATCTGCACGCCGCAACGATGCTGACGATGCTATCGGTGGCCGCGCTGACCCGGCTGCGGAACTGAATACCGCACCCTCGAATCAGCCCGCGGCGGCACCTCCAATTTCATGGCCTAAGCATCATCAAGCTGAAACGCACAACACACCAACCGACGACGCTGCAAACAGGGGCAACACGGGGCAAACGGGAACGCAGCCGTGGGGCAAAGGTATTGAGTGGCCGGCGGCCTGGCAGCCGAAAAGCAAACCACCCGCATCTAAAGACTAGCAGTGCCAAAAATGCTGTTAAAAGCGTGGCAGCGCAATTAGACGCGGGGTCAATAAACTGTATAAAAACTCCTGTTTTCGCGGCGCTATGATAATAATGCTGACGATTTAACTTTTCGCGATGGACCTATGCGTCATTTGTTTTCTTTTCTAGGTGATTTGGCTCTCGTGGCACTGGCTACGATCGTCGCCTTATTGCTGCGAGAAAATTTTGAGTACAACGCAGAGCGGTTCGAAGCATTCGTACCGTACTTTGCCGCGACCATAGCGGCTGCCTGTTTTGCTCTGCCCGCGTTTGGCACCAGCCGATTGGTCTGGCGGTATTCCTCGATCGCCGATTACTTGCGCGTCTTGTGGGCGACCGTCGTCATTGTCGGCCTTGCGGTGCTGCTCGGTTTTGGTCACAACCGTCTCTACGGCATTGCCCGCTCGCTGCCAGTGCTACAGGGCTTGCTCATCCTCTTTTTCGTGGTCGGCGCGCGCGTCTTGTTCCGGCTCTACCATTCTTCAAGGGTGCGGCCCGCACAGCTCACACGAGCCAGCCTAACCTATTCCAGCGAAACGGTTTTGATTGTCGGTTTGACGAGGCTGACAGAGCTTTATTTGCGATCGGTTGCCGAGCTTGCAGGTGACCGGGTGCAAATTGCCGGCCTACTCGGACGCCACGATCGGCAGACCGGGCGCCTGGTCCATCAATATAAAGTCCTCGGCACGCCCGAGGAACTCGGTACAATCCTAAAGGACCTCGAAGTTCACGGCATTTTCGTGAGCCGCATCGTCGTCACAGTCGACTTCCAGTCGCTATCCGAGACTGCTCGCCAACTCCTACTCCAGATCGAAAGAACGACTCCGATCCGGCTCGATATCCTGGCCGAGAATTTGGGGCTGGCCGGCAAGTCTACCCCCAAAAATCGGCAAACCGATGAATCAACGAGCGGCGCCCTGACATTCAGTATCGACGATTCCGTAGAACTGCCGTTGCAACGGCGTCTCTATTGGCGCTTTAAACGAGCGTTCGATATCGGATTGGCCATGGTGCTTACTATCATCCTGGCCCCCATAATCGTGCTGGTCAGCATTTTGGTCGCATTAGACGTCGGCTTTCCCGTCGCGTTCTGGCAGAAGCGTCCAGGGCTGGGCGGGTACCCGTTCAGTCTCTACAAATTCAGAACCATGGCCGCCGCCCACGACCAGAACGGAAACCGCCTGGCCGATAGCGAGCGTGTTTCGTCAATTGGAAAATTCCTGCGGCGCACGCGGCTCGACGAGTTGCCCCAGGTCTACAACGTGCTCGTCGGCGAAATGTCGTTTGTCGGTCCAAGGCCGCTGCTGCCCATCGACCAGCCGGCAGCTTTTGCCGCCCGGCTGCAAATCAGGCCCGGCTTAACAGGCTGGGCGCAAATCCAAGGCGGTCGCGAAATTTCGGCTGCCGACAAGGCCGCTCTCGATATCTGGTATGTGCACCACGCATCCGCGTGGCGGGATCTCCAGATCATGGCGGCGACCATATCGACGGTCATTTACGGCGAACGTCCCAATCTGAAGGCCATCCGGCGGGCGTGGGAAGATCTCGTCGCAGACGGCATTTGTCAGCCCGCAAGCCGTGAGGCTGCGGCGGCAACTGAGCATTAATGCCGCGATGACCAGCGCTCGGTTCGGCGTAGCGCATTGAAGCCAGCTTCAAGGCGGCTGTGTTTCAACTTGAAAAATCCTGCAATCTGTCGTCCTAACTCCGTTGAAATTCAAAAGTGCCACGACCGCGCTGCCATGTGTTGGAGCGCGTACAGCGCGTTTAAGGGGGCTCCATGCCTAAAGGCTATCTGATTGCGCATGCCGTCGTGACCGATACGGAAAAATGGGGGCAGTACGTCGCCAAATCGAAGATCGCGCTCGATAAGTACGAGGGGCGCCCGATCGTGCGTGGCGGCACTTGCGAGATCATGGAAGGCAGCGGCGTCGCTCGCAATGTCATCATCGAATTCCCCAGTTACGCTCACGCCCTGGGCTATGCGAAGAGCCCGGAGTACGCTGAGGCTAAAGTGTTGCGGCAGGGCGCTGGCACCATCGACATTACGATTGTCGAAGGGGTTTGACCGCTCGCTAAGAAAGCCCGACCCCATGCCGCATATGCCACAAAGCGATGGCCGGCCGCCGTGGCAAGCAACCGTACTGACGCTTTTTCCAGAGATGTTTCCCGGACCGCTCGGCGTATCGCTATCAGGCCAGGCCCTGACGGCCGGGCTGTGGACGCTGGACCTCGTGCAGATCCGCGACTTTGGCATCGGGCGGCATCACTCGGTCGACGATACGCCGGCTGGCGGTGGAGCCGGAATGGTCCTGCGCGCCGACGTACTTGGTGCGTGTATCGATGCATCGCGTGGCGCTGCGCCAGATCTGCCGCTCATCTATCTATCGCCGCGCGGCGAGCCACTCAGCCAGGCACTTGCCCGGCAATTGGCAAGCGGGCCAGGTGCTATGCTGCTAGCGGGCCGCTTCGAGGGCGTGGACGAACGCGTGATTGCGGGCCGGCACATGCGTGAGGTCTCTCTCGGCGATTATGTGCTGTCTGGTGGCGAACTCGCCGCCATGGTTCTCATCGATGCGTGCGTGCGCCTGCTGCCGGGCGTTATCGGCAGCTGTGCCAGTCTCGATCACGAGAGCTTTGAGAACGGGCTATTGGAATATCCCCAGTATACCAAGCCGAGGGAATGGGAAGGCCGGACCATCCCCGACGTTCTGCTGTCGGGAGATCACAAGAAGATCGCGCAGTGGCGCACCGGCGAGGCCCAACAATTGACACGCGCGCGGCGTCCCGATCTGCTGAAACGGTAACAGCATTGTATTTCGAGAGCAGATTGATTTCCTCATGACCCGCCGCGCCCTCAACCGCACACTTCGCCGGGCCTATGTCGTGCTCGGGCTCGTCCTGGTGCTGTCGTTGGCCGCCAAATGTGCGCCCCTCATCCCCGGTCTCAGCGGTACACCATTCGAGGGCCTCGCGGCCAGCGTCTATGATTACCTCCGCGACATGGCCTTGGTCTTCGTCACGGTCGTTGCAGCCTATCTCGCCAACGTGTTTCAGAAGCGCTCGAAGTTTGTCGAAAGCCTCGAGGAAGAATGGCGGGGCATGGTGCGCACCAAGTCAGCGCTCTACACCTTTTGCGAGAAGCCCTATCCGTCGACCGACGATTACCTCGCCGCCTATTGCCGGATCAGCGAGACCATCGACAACATGCGTATCGTGTACAAGAATGCTGGCGAGACGCCCGGCAAGATCGGCCTTTATCCCTACGCGCCGTTACACGATATGCGCCGGGCCTTGGCATCGATCGACCCGCGCAAAGCGGCTGCGGCGCCGGCGACACCTCCCGACCGGGCCCTCGTGCGTGACGCTATTCTGCAGAGCTTCTATGCTTTGCGCGAAACCTTCCTCGAAGAACTCGACCTCAAAGAGCCCGAGCATCCGCTGCTTATCAGCGGCGCGCGACGCCTTAAACGGCCGGGGGCTGCGAGCGACGCCGAGGCGCATCAATCGACGCAACAGACGGCAATGAAAAAAGCGCATGATTCGGAACCGCGCCCGGACGCCCGGCCCGATATCGATGATTTTTTAAAGCGCCTGTACCAGGAAGAAGCTCATCCGCGGATGGAGGCAGCACTGTCTAACGAAGCCCCAAATCAGACGTCGAACACATGAGCCATTCCGCATGAACGGGCGCGCGATCTTAATCACGGGGTGTTCTTCGGGGATCGGGCTCGCCTCGGCACGGATGATGAAGGCGCGCGGCTGGCGTGTTCTGGCAACCGCACGGACTCCCGCCGATATGGATATGCTGGAACGCGACGCGGGCGTCGAAGCGCTGTCACTCGAACTCTCCGACTTGAGCTCCGTCGCTGCCTGCGCCGACGAAGCCTTAGCGCGCACCGGGGGGCGTCTCTTCGCGCTCTTCAATAACGCGGCCTACGGTCAGGTCGGCGCCGTTGAAGATCTCTCAAACGACGTCTTGAGCCGCCAGCTGTTGAGCAACGTGGTGGCTCAACACGCCTTGGCGCGCGGCGTCATTCCGGCCATGCGCCGCAATGGCGAGGGCCGCATCGTGCAGTGCTCCTCGGTTCTCGGCCTCGCGGTCGCTCCCTATCGCGGCGCCTACTGTGCCTCCAAGTTCGCACTTGAAGCGCTGTCGGATTGCATGCGCCTCGAACTCGCGGGCAGCGGCATCAGGGTCTCGCTCATAGAGCCCGGTCCGATCCGCACGCGCTTCGTGGAGCGCGCGCTCGCGAATTTCAAATCGACAATCGATATCGAAGGCTCGGTGCACCGCGAGCAATATTTGGCACGCCTCGCGGCAATGGAAACGGGCGGCACGGACGCCTTCAAACTTGAGCCGGAAGCGGTCGCCAAAAAACTCGTGCATGCCTGCGAGAGCGCCAACCCATGGCGGCGCTACTACGTCACGACGCCGACCTATCTTGCCGCAGCGATGAAGCGCTTGGCTCCGCCCGCCGTTGCGGACTGGATCGCCGCGCGCATGTGAAGGCGTAGGGTGGAAACACCAAGCCTACAAAAAAATCTGTGTTCCCGGCCAAGCGCACGGGCCACGCGCGCATTGAGCCGGGACCACGTCGCTTACCGGCCTGGACGTGACCCCGGCTCGGCACGGCCGACGCCGCCCCGTCCGGGGACGCAACTTTTGGTGAGCTGTGCAACGAATTCTCTTAACCGCTGTTCCCCAATTTTTGCGTTCCCGGCCAAGCACGCGAACAGCGTGCATTGAGCCGGGATCGCGTCCCTATTTGCCTGGACGTGACCCCGGCTCGGCGCGGCCGACGCCGCCCCGTCCGGGGACGCAAGATTTGGGGTTGGGCGAGATCCGCTGCAACCTTCCTTAGGCTACAAAAAATCTGCGTTCCCGGCCAAGCGCCCGGGCACGCGCGCATTGAGCCGGGCACACGTCGTTCGCTAGCCAAAAAGACAAAAGGGGCGAAGGATATTTCCTTCGCCCCTTTTTAATGCGTCGGTGCTGGCCTTAGCGTGCGCGCACGCTCAAAGCTGTGCGGCGATTCTTTGAGCGGCCTTCGTCGGTATCGTTTTCTGCGACTGGGAACTGCTCGCCATAGCCTTCTGCGTCGAGCCGGTCGGCTGTTACGCCCAGCGCCACCAATTCGTTCATAACTTTCTTGGCGCGCTCGTCGGAAAGTTTGAGGTTGCTGTCAGGATTGCCGACATTGTCGGTGTAACCACCGATCTTGATGGCGGACGTTGGGAAGGCCTTCAAGACGGCTGCGATATTGTTCACCTGTTCGCGGGATTCCGCCGTCAGGTTGGTCGAGCCCGTCTCGAAGTTCAGGCGATCGAAATCAAACCAAGTTTTTTTGTCGATGACGGAGTTGGCGTCCTGCAGGAAGCTGACGAGTTCGCCTTCGACGCCGTCCTGAGCATATGTGATGCTCGTGCCGCCCATGAGTGCGAGTTTCAACATGCCATTGTCGGCATCGACGGCCACGATCGGAGCGGGTTCGGGAGCCGCAACAGGAGCGGCGGCCGGGATCACGGCGGCGAGTTGTGGAGCAGCAGCTGGGGCTTGCGACTTCTTTTCAAGCACGGGTTCGACGGCCTTTGGCTTGTCGCCGATGAAGGCCTGCTGATTTTGCCAAGCGAACCAGCCCAAAACACCTAAGACGATCAGCGGCACGAACCACAGGAGCCAGGATAGCCCTGCTCCTCCAGCCGTCGCGGCCGTAGGCCTTATCACTTCGGACGCGGCGGCGCGGCCAGTAGAGCTTGCCGTACCAGCCGCAGTCGAGGCAACGTTGGCGACAGTCGAGGACACGTTGCGCGCGGCTGTAGCGGCGGCACCGGCGACCGCAGCGGTTGCGGCTGCGGTCTGAGCTGCGGTCGAGGATGCAACCTGGGCAACGGCGGCTGGTGCCAAGACTGGTGCCGGTGCTGGCGCAGCAGCTGGTGCTGGTACCGGAGCTGCAGGTTTGGCAGCGATTGCAACACCCGAAATCGCCGCGCGTTCGGTATTCAACAAACTGGAGAGCGCCGTGCCGGTCAGGCTGCCGGCATTGGGCGTCTTCGCAAGCGCGCTCAGCACCAATGGACCTGCCAGCGCCATCAAGGCAGCGCCAGATTGCGGCTTCAAGCCTGCGGTCGCGGCGGCGGCCTGGGCGACGCCACCTTCGCGGACGCCAAACAAGGCGCCAATGAGCTGGTTGCCCGCGATCGAGCCCGTCGCTGTTGGCATGCTGCCGCTGAGCAGGCCCGTGACATCGGCCAACGTGCCCTGGTCGCGAGACTGTGCGGTTACGAGCCCCGCAACGGTGTTCATCAGCGCGCTGTCGCCCGCGCCCGCGACGAGTGCATTCAAGATCTTGGAGACGATGCCGCCCAGCCCCGAGGTCAAAGCGCTTTCGCTTTCTCCGAGCGTTGCGGTTGCCGTTTTCAGCATGGCCGGAGTGACGAGACCTTGGAGGGCCTCCATAAGACTGGCAGACATCATCGTCTCCTATTGAACAAAGGTACGCTTCGGCAGGTGATGGAACCCTCCATATCCAACGGCTGGCCCACCTGCGCAACCGCCAAATTGTCAGTAGGCGACAACGACGGCCGCATTATGCGCGATGATAGGGATGTCCGGATATGATTGTGGCCGCACGATAGAGCTGTTCGGCCAACACGACCCGAGCCAATCCGTGGGGTAAAGTCATTGATCCAAGCGACAACTTAAGCTCCGCCCGCTGCAAAATTTCGGGCCCATGGCCATCGGGACCGCCGATGCAAAACGCGAGGCACGAGCTGCCGGCGTCGCGCCGCGTCCGCAATAGAGACGCAAAAGACACGCTCGAAAGATTTTGTCCGGTCTCAGTCAGCGCCACAACCGTTTGGGCCTGCGCGACAGCCTTTTTGAGCCGTACGGCTTCGTCGGCTTGCCGCTCTGGTGCACCGGCGGCGCGGCTTTCTGGCATTTCGATCAATTCGATCGGGCCCAGCGCCAGTTGGCGGCTCATGCCGGCCAAGCGGCCAACATAGCGGTCGTACAAGTCTCGTTCGGCACCGTCCTTCAGTTTACCGACGGCGGCGATTATGAGGCGCATGTCAAATCAGTTGAGCGCTGGCGGAAACCCTACCACCGCACAGTCCTAAAAAAATTTATCCGCATAGGTTGCCACGAGGGCTCAGTGAGCGGTTTCGCCTGGCCGATCAGCCGACCACATTTTTTCAAGCTTGTAGAAGTCGCGGACTTCCTGCCGGAAAATGTGGACGATGATGTCGCCAGCATCAGCGATCACCCAGTCGCACGTCTCCATGCCTTCGACGCGCACGCCCTCGACGCCCGCCTCTTTGAGCTTTTTGCGCAGCTGATCAGCGATACCGCCGACGTGCCGGTCTGTGCGGCCAGTCGCGATGATCATATAATCGCCGAGAGAAGATTTTCCCGCGAGATCAATCGAGACGATGTCTTCGGCTTTGGCCTCGTCCAGCCAAGCAACGACCTCCTTAAGGAGGGTTTGGGAGCCACTGCCTTGCGGCGTGCGGTCCTGGGGAGACGTGCCGTTGGGGGCCATCTCTGCGGCGGTTCTCATGTTTGAGTGAATGTCCTGTTTAATCTCAACGGGCCTTATCGCGACTGGTGTTGTGCGCCTTCAGGGGTGCACAGGTCGTTGATGCCAGCGGATGTTGCCCCGTGTGTGACACCATCGAGAGATCAACGATACGTGCAAGATAGGGGGCCAGCGGGGGTGCGGCAATAGGGATCACATCGGCTCGAACTGAAAGCCGGCGTCGTGTTGCTGTTTCCCGTCATTTTGCGGATTTGGTTAGCGGACCTCGGTTAGCGGGCTAGGCGCAGCACCGTCGACGATAAATTCGATAGCCGCGTTGTTAAAAACACCCAAGCTGGTGCCTTATGCTCAATAAGGGTCTTGGCCAGCTGTTCGGAAATCCGCGCCTTGGAAAGCGCCTTTGCGGCCTTGGAAGCCATCGCCTTGTGGCGCCAACCTGGCCGGTCGACGACCGCGATTGGCATCGACGCGGCAATTCCTTGCCAGTTCTGCCAGCGATCGAACGAGGCGAGGTTATCAGCGCCCATGACCCAGACGAACTGAATCGCGGGATACCGCCGTTGCAGAAATTGCAGCGTGACGGCCGTGTAGGGACTGCCGAGTTCGGCCTCAAAGCCGGTCACTTTCATACGGGGATTTTTTGCCAAGCGGCGGCACGCTTCGATGCGCACTGCGAGCGGCGCCAGACCGTTATGCTGCTTCAACGGATTTCCCGGCGTCACGAGCCACCACAGCTGATCGAGGTCGAGCCGTTTCAAAGCGGCCTCGGCCACGATCGCGTGACCGGCGTGCACTGGATTAAACGAGCCTCCCATGATGCCAATTCGCTGTCCGGGCTGAACCAGCGGGGTGCGCGCGCGCAGCGAGCCAAACGAACGGGAGGGCAACTTCAAGACCTCGCGGCCTTTTTGAAAACAAACTTGCCCAGCGCAAACTCCTCTTCTTCGACACAAAAACCCAACTGACCGCAGGCAGCCGTCGGCAAGGTTACACGGCCCATCTCGCTTCGATTGGTGCCTGAAACGCGGCCCTCAAGCAACCCTGGACAACGGCTGCCAGCGCCAGGGACCCAAGAACGTTTGCGCGCAAACAAAACCGGTTGCCGGAGTTGAGCGAATTGGACATCGTGCGCTACTGACTGACCCGGCTGCCTTCCGGCAACGGTTCAAGGACAGTACAAAAGAACACGAGGGAAGCGCAGCCATGAGCAGACTTTACGGTGATCAACATCGCACCATGCAGGACGAGCATGACAGCCGCCGCATGGCCGACCGCATCGAGATGATCGCCGTCAAAACCGAAATCACTGACATGGAAAAAAGCTTCATCGAGAGCCGTGACATGTTTTTCCTCTCGAGCATCGACCACATGGGCCGCCCGACCGTCTCCTATAAGGGCGGCGACGCGGGCTTCGTGCGCGTGCTCGACGCCAGCACCATCGTGTTTCCCAACTACGATGGCAACGGCATGTATCTCTCGATGGGCAACATCTCGGCCAATCCCGAGATCGGCATTTTGTTCATCGATTTCGAGCGGCCGTTCCGCATGCGCTTACAGGGCCGCGCCGAGATCAGCCGCGATCCCGCCGTGCTCTCCATGTTCAAGGAGGCGCAAATGGCGGTCACTGTAAAAGTGTCCGAGCTGTGGATGAATTGCCCGCGCTACGTCCACAAGTTCCAGAAAGTTGCGCCGTCGCGCTACGTGCCCCGCGCCGAAGCAGAGACGCCCCTGTGCGAATGGAAACGCATCGACGGCTTGCAGGACGTACTCCGCCCCGCCGAAACCGCCGCCGTCGAAAAAGCCGGCAACATCTCCATCGACGACTGGATGGGCCGCGTCTTCTCAGGCGATGAGAAGGCTTGAGTTCCCAAAGGGGAGAGGGAGGTCTGGGTCAGCCTCTCCC
>JANNUW010000303.1:0-1457 GCA_031414095.1 Hyphomicrobium sp.
CCTTGCAGCTTGGGCGTCAGCGAATGCTCGAGCCACTTATAGGCGCAGTTGGGATGCTTGGCTTCCGCGTGCATCATGGTGGTATCGGCCCAGCCCGTTGCGCCCTCTTCGGGAATGGTCGAGGCAATCGGTTTCTTTTCCCCGGTCAAGAGATTGACCTGGAACGGCCACGAGCCTGACGCTACGACACCTTCGTTCTTGAAGTCGTCGACCTGCACCATGGCGTCGTGCCAATAACGCCCGACCAGCGCGCGCTGACCCTGCAACAGAGCGATGGCAGCCGCGTACTGATCTTTGTTGAGCTCGTAGGGATTTTTGATGCCGAGTTCGGGCTTCTTTTTCATCAGGTACATAGCCGCGTCGGCGATATGGATGGCGCCATCGTAGGCCTGCACGCGGCCTTTGTTGCTCTTGCCGTCGGGAAGGTTCTGTTCTTCGAACACGACCGACCAGCTCTTGGGTGCCTCCTTGAACACGTTGGTGTTGTAGGCGAGCACGTTGGGGCCCCACATGAACGGCGCGCCATAGTGGACGCCATCGACCGTGTGCCACGGCGCATCCGCGAGGCGTTTGTCGATCGTGCCCCAGCTTGGAATGCGGTTGATGTCGACCGCTTGAACTTTCTTGCCCGCGATCAAACGCAGCGAGGCATCGCCCGACGCCGTGACGAGATCGAATCCGCCCTGGTTCATCAGCGTCACCATTTCGTCGGATGTCGCGGCCGTTTTGACGTTGACCTTGCAGCCGGTCTGTTTCTCAAAACCCGTGACCCAGTCGTACGCTTTGTCGGTTTCGCCGCGCTCGATGTAGCCGGGCCAGGCGACGATATCGACTTGGCCTTCGCCTTTCATCTCTTCGCTCAAAGCTGCGGCCGAACTCAACGCCAAGAGCGCGGCACCGATAGCTGCGGGATAAATTCTGATTTTCATGCGGGGTACTCCTGATCCGATGCAATAGTGCTCGGGCCCGATGGGTCCGAGTTCGCGGCCGGAGCCGTGAAAGCCCTGATCGCCGCCTCTCCTGATATGCATTTCATGCCAGTCAGATGCTCACTCAGGAGCAGCCCAGCGCCGGCCCCCGCCAACGCTATGAGTTGAACGGTACTATACAAAAATTCCTGGCGCTAGACGGGGCAGGGCCCAAATGACTTAGCGTGCGTATTGGGATCTGGATCGGTGTCTGACCTGCCGCTCCTGCGAGACAACCTGCCCGTCCGGCGTGCAATACGGACATTTGCTGGACATCGGGCGCGGCATGGTGGAGCAGAAAATCGGGCGCACACCTTTGCAGTCATAGCTGCGAAATACCTTGCGCAGAGTGTTGATCCAGCCCGTGTTATTTGCCGGTCTGGTGAAGCTGGGACGGCTGGTCAGAGCAGTGCGACCGGCTGCAAAATCCATTCACCAAAATCCCCTCCCCTTCAAGGGGAGGGTTAGGGTGGGGATGGGGGAAGAGAG
>JANNUW010000304.1:0-6631 GCA_031414095.1 Hyphomicrobium sp.
GAATTCGGGTGACAGGTCCGGCGAGGTCGTCAAGGTGAGCAGGTAGAACAGCTTCAGGAACGGAAAAAAGATCGAGAACATGAAGACGACGAAGCACAGGAAGTGCTCGCCGTTCTGATACAGCGCCCAGATGATGGTGGCGATCGAATGCTCGTTGGTCCACACGTAAACTGTGGTGAAGCGAATGACCGGCAGCATAATACCAAGCGCGAAGAACACGGTCGCTGTGATAATCAGCAAAGACAGCACGAAGTTGCGGAACGGCGTCAGCGGCTTCAGCACTTCAGGCGGCGCGTCGATGGCGGCTGCCGCCTCCAAGCCCTCGGTGCGCAGCCACGAGTACGACAAGATCATCAGCATGACCGCGGCCGTGAAGAAGTAGACGCCGGTCAGGCTCGCGGCGTCGTACACGCCCTGCGCTTTGATGAAAAAGATCGTCAGCGCCAGAACCAGCACATCGTGCATCGACCACTTGCCGAGCCATTCGAGCGCGCGCAAGCGGCTGTACTGGCGCGTCAGTTCCGTGACCGGCAAGGTCGAGACCAGAAGCAGGTACAGCAGTTTTAGAACCGGCAAGATGATCGAAAAAATCAAGACCGTGAAACCGAGAAACCGCTGGCCGTCCTGGATCAGAACGTAAACCGTCGACAGCAACGAGTGCTCGGTCGACCAGAACACGTATCGCGTCAGCTTGATGATCGGCAGCGAGATGCCGAGCGCCAGGCAGACCGCCGCCCCAATGATGGCAAGGCTTAGAAGAAATCTCCGTCCGCCCAGCTTCATTGCCGTTTACACCCGCTCGCAATCAACCGTGATGGTGGGCGTGCGGAATATTCTTGGTGCAAATCAGGTCGTGCAGTTCGCCAGCCTGATACATTTCCCGCATGATATCGCAACCGCCGATAAACTCGCCTTTGATATAGAGCTGCGGGATCGTCGGCCAATTCGAGAACGTTTTGATTCCTTCGCGAATGCCGGCATCGTCGAGCACATTGACGTCTTTATACGTGACGCCCAGGTGGTCGAGAATCTTGATGGCGGTTGCCGAAAATCCGCACTGCGGAAATTTTGACGAACCCTTCATGAAGAGCACCACATCGTTAGTGTCGATGACCTTCTGGATCTGATCGTGAACGGCTTTGTCGGTCATAGTTTCCTCAGTCCTTTTGAGTTTTGTGCAGGCCCGTTTGAGCTAAGATGTGGTCTGTTGACGGCGAATGTCAATCGACGGTCCCTACGCGGGAACCGCATGTTTCATTTCGCGGGAACCGCATGTTTCATTTCGCGGGAACCGCGGTCGTCAACTGTAAAGCATGCAGAACGCCGCCCATGCGGCCACCGAGCGCCTCGTAGACCATTTGGTGCTGGGCGACGCGGCTTTTGCCCGCGAAGGCCGATGCCACAACATGCGCCGCATAGTGGTCGCCATCACCGGCCAAGTCGGTAATCTCGACGACGGCATCGGCAATTTTGGCTTTGATCAGCCGTTCGATTTCACTGGCAGGCATCGGCATCAGGCGTCTCGCGAGGTTCGGGTGAAAACTGCACCGCCTCCTAACACGTCGCGCGGACAATCCAGGACAGTTCTGCTGGGGCAAAAACGCCGTTATTTAGATTGCACGACGAAGCATTCGATCGATTTTTGGCGAAGTTCCAAGCAGGCTTTGCTGCTGGCTGCGGGATCGAGGCCCGTAAAACGCGCGGCATAAAGCTGGCGGCCGCCGGCTTCGATCCGCCGTGCCACGGGGTGTGTTCCGGTTAACGTCCCTGCCGCGCGGGCCTGGACGGCGGCGAGTTGGCGTTCGGCTTCCTGTTGCGAGACGTAAGCGCCGATTTGAATGGCGGGGCCTGCCGGCTGATCGGCCACTGGCTTGGGGCTTGGGGCTTGTAAATGCATCGGGGCGGCGGGGGCCGCGCTGGGCTCGGCAATGGTGGCGGCTTGCGCGGCGAGAGTCGACGGCGCGCGAACGGGGGCTGCGAAAGCGACAGGTGTGGCCACAGCAGCGCCGGGCGCGGCGTCCGGGGCGGTCGCCGGTGCGGTTTCGAGCATGACGACCTGCGCGCCCAATGTCGACGGCGCCCTCGCCACAGCAGACGGCGCGCGCGCCGAACTGGACGAAGCGGCGGGAACTTTGGCGATAATGGTCTCATCGGAGCGTGACGGCGCGGTCGCTTCGGGAGCGGGTGTCACGATCCTCTCGGCAGCTAACTTCTTCGGCGCAGGTGCGCTGTTAATTGCTGGCGCAAGTGCGGCCATATCTGTTGGCGACGCCGCGGGCATTTCTGTTGGCGCCGCCGCGGCCATATCTGTTGGCGCCGCCGCGCCGGTGATCGCCCGGCGTAGCGCTGCGAAATCGAGTTTTGGTGCGCTCGCCGCGACGGCTATTTCAGGTCTCTCAGGCGCGACGGGTGGTCCTGAGTCGGCTTTCGTCGGCGCGGGCATCGTTGGAGCGGGAGACGACCCGGCAAGTTGCAAGGGTGGCGACACGGAGACGGTTTGTGCAGGAACGGCGTCCGGCGGCGTGACGCTTGTCAGCGGTGCTGCACTGGGTGGCTGGACGGAAATCGCTTGTTCCACAGGTGCTGCCAGCGCTGGCGGCGTCACAGACACGGAACTTGCGGGCGTGTCGGCGGGCTTGCCGATCGTGATTGCGGCCGCAGGCTTCGGCGGCTGGGCTTGTTTTGCAGCTGCCGGTTTTGGCGCCGGCACAGCAACCGCAACTTTAGCCGCCGGCCATTCCTTCTTTGCGTTGGCCTGCGAAGCCTGCGCCACATCTTTTGGCGGCCGCGCCTCATCTCTTTGCGGCCGCGCCGCTGGCCTCACACTCGCGATCAACTTGGGTTTGGCATTACGGGTTTTTTCAATGGTGGCATCGTCGAGCGCGCGTGTCAGGATTTGCCGCATGTGAGCATTGCGCGATGATGCCGTTGCCCCGCCGAACACGGCCGCCACCAGATGCTTGCCGCCCCGATGCACAGAGGCGACCAAATTGAAGCCGGAGACCCGGGTGTACCCGGTTTTCATCCCGTCCATGCCGGGAAAGCTTTTCATCAGCGTATTGTGCGAGCGGTAGGTCTTGCCCCGATACGTGAACTCGCGCAGTGAGAACACGCGCGCCTTGTCGGGAAAGTCGTCGTATATCCGCAGCGCCAGCGTCAGCATATCTCGCGCCGTCGTCAATTGACCACTGTCGGGCAATCCCGATGCGTTGCGAAACGTCGTCGAGATCATACCTATTTGGCGCGCGCGCGTGGTCATGAGCTCCGCGAATGCTCGTTCGTTGCCCGAGATTTTCTCGGCGATGGCAACCGCCATATCGTTGGCAGATTTGGTCACAAGCGCCTTGATGGCATCGGCAAGCTCGATGGTTTCTCCCGGCTCCAATTCGAGTTTGGAGGGCGCGACAGAGGCCGCCGCCATACTGACCGTCAGCCGGCTATCGAGAGTCAGGAGCCCCTGATCGATGGCCTCGAATGCCAGATACAGTGTCATCAATTTGGTCAAAGACGCCGGAGAGCGGGGCTCGTCGGCGTTGGCGTCGTGCAGAACTTTGCCGGAGTTGGCGTCAATAATCATGGCCGCGTGACGGGGCGATTCGGATGCGGCAACGCGCGGGACGCCCGCCGCCGAGCACATGCAGACCACAACCGCGGTCAAGGCGGCGCGCAGGGTGGTCGAGATTGAGAGGCCGCTATTCTTCACGTAGTGGAAAACTCGCTGCTTAACCGAGCATGATTGGACGGAGCCATAAAACGGCGTCGCTCGCGCGACCGGAGGCCATGTCCCCACTGCATGACCTGTTTCTTTGGCGGCTTTAGGGCCTTCTGACGCCCAAACGCCGCCGTCCGCGAGGCTATCTTCGACACCCTGACAACTGGTTAATGACTAGGTGTAAATTCCGCGTGCGATGCGCAGGTATCCTTGAAAATTGCTGCACTGCAATTAAATATAGGCCGTTCGCCCTAACAACTATGGTCCGTAAGGAGCAAAGCCATGAATATCTTTCAGTTTCAGGACTTTCAGAAGGTTAGTCAGGGCAACTCGGAGACTGCCGTCAAGATGATGGGGGATCTCGCCAAGAATTTTCAGGCGCTTTCGGCCGACTGGATCGAATATTCGAAGCGCGCTTTCCAGGATGGACAGGCAGCCTTCGAAAAGCTGGTGTCAGCTAAAACTGTCGACCAGGCCTTCGAGATACAATCGAGTTATGCCAAGCGCGCGTATGAGGAATATATGCAGCAGCTGACTAAAGTGGGCTCCATGTACTCCTCGTTGGGGCGGGAAGCCTACAAGCCGCTCGAGCGGGTCGTGCAGTCCGTTCGATCTGGCGAGGCCATGCAATCCGGGCAGGCCATGCGCGGCTGAAGAAGGCCGGCTGCGGCGGTGCGCGGTCTAGCGATTGCGCACGCGCTTAAACGACGGGGCCTAAAAACCGGTCTAGGGATTTCGTATCTCCGGGCCTTTTTTGTGCCGATATAAAACCCCACGTGCTGATTGATCATCGCGCGCGAACAGGCAGCAGCAAGCAGAGCCGCAAAACGGACTAACGGACTAGAGTGCAGGAAAACAAAAAATGGTATGCTCGAACTGCCGCGCCGTCAGGGTGTTATCTAAGGGCCGTTCGTCTATGAGACTTGAAGATTGCAACGTCAAACCCAGAGCACGCGCGTGATCGCCCCACTGTCAGAAAATACTTCGCGCAATGCGCTTGCTCAAGCGGCGGGCCCAATCCTGTCGGCGGGCAACAGCAATACACCGGGCAACGGGAACGAGGATGATGACGGCGCCAACAAAACCGGGATCGTCACTAAAACCAGACCGAAAACCAAAAAGCCGTCGCTCTATCGCGTCCTGCTTTTAAACGACGACTTCACGCCGATGGAATTCGTGACCCACGTTCTGCAGAAGTACTTCAATAAGAGCCGGGAAGAAGCCGAGCGCGTTATGCTGCATGTGCATCAAAAAGGCGTCGGTATCTGCGGTGTCTACACCTACGAAGTGGCGGAAACGAAAGTGACGCAAGTCATGGACTTTTCACGCAAAAACAGCCACCCTCTACAATGCACCATGGAGAAGGAGTAGGTCTCGATGCCATCGTTCTCGAAGAGCTTGGAAGCGTCCCTGCATCGCGCCTTGGAACTGGCCAACGAGCGCAGCCATGAATACGCAACGCTCGAACATCTTCTCGCCAGCCTCATCGAAGATCGCGACGCCGTAGCGGTTTTAAATGCCTGCAACGTCGATACCGCGCGGCTGCGCCAGCGCATCGTGCAATACCTCGACACCGAGTTGACGTCGCTCGTGACCAAGGGCTCGACCGAGGCGCAGCCCACGACCGGTTTCCAGCGCGTTATTCACCGCGCCGTCGTTCATGTGCAGTCGTCGGGACGCGAGGAAGTGACGGGCGCCAATGTGCTCGTCGCGATCTTTGCCGAACGTGAGAGCCATGCCGCCTTCTTCCTGCAAGAGCAGGACATGTCGCGCTTTGACGCCGTTCAATATATCAGTCACGGCATCGCCAAGCGCGCCGGTCATTCCGAGCCGCGCTCGCCGCGCGGTGCCGACGATGGTGAACAGGAAAAATCAGAGGCTAGCGAAGAGGGCGCGGGCGGCAAGAAAGCCGGTCAGGACGCGCTCAACGCCTATTGCGTCAACCTCAACAAAAAAGCCCGCGATGGGAAAATCGATCCCTTGATTGGCCGCGAGCAGGAAGTGCTGCGCACAATTCAGGTTCTGTGCCGCCGGCAGAAGAACAATCCTCTGCTGGTTGGAGATCCCGGCGTTGGCAAAACCGCCATCGCCGAAGGTCTGGCGCGCAAAATCATCAACGGCGACGTGCCAGAAGTGCTGGCCAATGCCACCATCTTTGCGCTCGACATGGGCACGCTGCTCGCGGGCACCCGCTATCGTGGCGACTTCGAGGAGCGCCTGAAGGGCGTCATGAAGGAGATCGAGAACTATCCGGGCGCGGTCCTGTTCATCGACGAAATCCACACTGTCATCGGTGCCGGTGCGACGTCCGGCGGGGCTATGGATGCGTCCAACTTGCTGAAGCCGGCCCTCCAGTCGGGGTCCGTCCGTTGCATTGGTTCAACGACCTATAAGGAGTATCGCCAGCATTTTGAGAAGGATCGCGCGCTCGTGCGCCGGTTCCAGAAGATCGACGTCAAAGAGCCGAGTATTCTCGACACCATTGAAATCGTGAAGGGCCTGAAGCCCTATTACGAAGAGTTCCACAAGCTCAAGTACACGAACGACGCCATCAAAGCGGCGGTCGAGTTGTCGGCCAAGTACATTCACGATCGCAAGCTGCCCGACAAGGCGATCGATGTGATCGACGAAACCGGCGCGTCTCAAATGCTCGTGCCGCCGAACCGCCGCAAGAAAAAGATCACGGTGAAGGACATCGAAGCGACGGTCGCCACCATGGCGCGCATTCCGCCCAAGACCGTCACGAAGTCTGACGTCGAAGTGCTTTCCAACCTCGAAAAGGACCTGAAGCGGCTCGTGTTCGGTCAGGACAAGGCCATCGTCGCCCTGTCGGCTGCGATTAAGCTCGCCCGCGCGGGCTTGCGGGAGCCTGAAAAGCCGATCGGCTGCTACCTGTTTTCGGGTCCGACGGGCGTCGGC
>JANNUW010000305.1:0-1127 GCA_031414095.1 Hyphomicrobium sp.
TTTTAGCAACGGACCAGAATTACCGTGCTTGTGCTAATACGCAGCCGCGAAAATGGAGATGCTATTGGTTGGGTAGAAGCGTCGTCAGCCGAGGCTAGACGATTGCCTGGCAAATGGCAGGATTCGCGCATGCTCTACCCAACCTACAGCCATGCGACCGTCAGTTCACCGGGAAAATAGAGAAAGGGAAGTAGGTCTTGCTGAACTTTTCCAGCGTGCCGTCTTTCTTCATGTCAATCAGTGCCGCATCGATGCGCTTCAGCAGTGCTTCTTCGCCCTTCCGGATGCCGACACCTGCGCCAGTACCAAAGTATTTTTCTTCGTCGATCTGCGGGCCGATCACTTCGTAGCCAGCACCATCTGGCTTGCTGAGAAACTCAAGGTGCGTCTTCATCGGGTTCGTCATGATGACGTCAACACGGCCAGCCTTTAATTCAAGGTACATCTGCTCGACCGTGTCATAGCGCACGAGCGTTGCGTCCGGCACCTTGGCTGTAATCCAGTTGTCGTAAGTCGTCGCGCGTTGCAGGCCGACGCGCACGCCCTTGAAAGCTGCCACATCAGGCGTCTTGTCATCCTTGAACAGCTTGAAGGCTTTGGCTTTGAGGCCAACGAACTGCCCGATCGACAGTCGATAGCCGACCGAGAAATCGATCTTCTGGCGACGCTCTTCCGTAATCGACAGTGACGCCAGGATCAGGTCGAACTTGTTAGCCAGAAGAGAGGGCAGCATGCCGTCCCACTTCTGGCACACCCACTCGATTTTGAATTTAAGCCGCTTGGCTAACTCGTTGCCAACATCGACATCATAGCCCTTCAAGGTGCCATCAGTGTCCCGAAAGTTAAAAGGAAAGTACGTACACTCCGTACCGGCTCTCAACGTTTCCTGCGCGACGGCTGGTCCGCCACCAAAGGTGATCAGGGCGACGGCCGCGGCAAGGACTTCGATAACTCGTCTCACGGGGTATACTCCTGCGTTTCGGTTGTGAACTGTCCCGACTTTCTCGGAGGCTGTTTCGTTTGAGTCAGGCGGCGAGTTTGGCAGGTTCCTCCAAGGCTGCGTAGTAGGCGGCTTCGGCTTCGGCCGGCGGGATGTTGCCGATCGGCTCCAGCAGGCGGCGGTTGTT
>JANNUW010000306.1:0-8253 GCA_031414095.1 Hyphomicrobium sp.
GGCCGTGGCACTACGAGACGCTTTGAAGCGATCTGGGCTCAAAGGCCGGGTCTACACGGATGGAATGGCGGTAAAGATCGCCGATAGAGTGGTTCACGAGCCAGACGCAATGCTAAGGCTCGGTGCGCCATTGCCGGGTAAGACCGTTCTGGTGACAGACCCCTTCATCGTCGTCGAAGTCCTGAGCCCGTCGACGGGCCCAATCGACACGGGCGCCAAGCTCGTCAATTATTTCAAGCTGCCGAGCGTATCGCACTATCTCGTCATCAACACGACCAAGCAAGTTGTGCTGCACTATTATCGCGGTACGGGCGGCACGCCGGAGTTGAAGGTCGTCGAGAGCGGGACGATCGATTTCGGACACCCTGCACTGACGCTGGATTTGGGCGAAGTGTTTGAGTGAAGCGCCTCCCCACAATTGTCATCCTCGGGCTTGTCCCGAGGATGACACCTTTATTGGCGCTCTCGAGTTTTCGCCATAGAGCCTCTACTTAAAATGCTTGCTCAGCTTGAGGCCCTGCGCCTGGTAATTGGAAGCGAGCTCGCGGCCGTAGAGCATTTCGGGCACTTCGACCATGCGCTCGTAGACGAGACGCCCGATGATCTGGCTGTCTTCTAAGATAAACGGCACCGTGTGCGAGCGCACTTCAAGCACCACGCGCGAGCCATGGCCGCCAGCCGCGGCGTGGCCAAAGCCCGGGTCCATGAAACCGGCGTAGTGCACCCGGAACTCGCCGACGAGGGGATTGAACGGCATCATTTCGGCCGCGTGCGTCGGCGGAATATGCACCGCTTCTTTCGAGGCCAAAATGTAGAACTGGTTGGGGTCGAGGATCAGCCGGTGGGGACCGCGCTTGTGGATCGGCTCCCAGTAATCGAGGATCGCGCACGAGCCGGGCGCATCGACATTGACGACGCCCGTGTGGCGCTTGGCGCGATAGCCGATCAATCCATCAGCACCGCCGATCAGGTCGACCGATAGCGCGATTCCGTCGCTGATGTCGGTGTGCCCGCCCGAGACCAGCATCTCGCGCTCATGCAACGCGCGCAAATCGGCGTCGCTCTCGCGGGGATTACCGGCGCGAAAACGGATCTGGCTCAGCTTTGAGCCTTTGCGCACAATAATTGGGAACGTCTGCGGGCAGATTTCAGCGTAGAGCGGTCCCCGGTAGCCGGCCGGAATTTGATCGAAGGCCGAGACGCCGTCGGCGATGACGCGCGTGAAGACGTCGATGCGCCCGGTCGAACTCTTCGGGTTGGTCGATGCCGCGATGCTTTGAGGCAGGCTCAAGCTCTCCATCAACGGCACGATGTAGACGCAGGCGGTTTCCAGAACGGCGCCATCCTCGAGACTGAATTCGTGAAGTTTGAGGTCTGAAAGCTTATCGGCGACCTTCGAGCCGGGGCCCGGCAGAAAGCTTGCCCGAACCCGGAAGGCCTTGGGGCCAAGCCGCAGATCGATGCTGGCCGGCTGCAATTGTCCAGGGTCTGCGGGTTCAGCGAGCTTCAATGCGCCGCCTGAAATGAGCGCCCGGATCGCCTGCGCCGGTAAAATCCCGTGCTCGACCGCGAC
The DNA here is from genome assembly GCA_031414095.1 of Hyphomicrobium sp. Taxonomy (GTDB): domain Bacteria; phylum Pseudomonadota; class Alphaproteobacteria; order Rhizobiales; family Hyphomicrobiaceae; genus JANNFX01. The sequence goes on from JANNUW010000306.1 coordinate 1,574, forward strand.
GCCGATGGGTCCGTCCGGCTCGATTGACGCCGTCTTAGCCTTCTTTACCGCTGTCTTGGCCATGGACCTGCTTTGTGTGCTGACGCGCCGGATAATGGCACTCGAATGGGCTTGTTGCATAGCTGACCACCGGATTCGATGCGGGATGCCAATGAAAAGCGTGACTTGCTGGCCGCCTGACTGTTGAAAACGGCATGAGACCGTCTGATTTCCTTAACAAACCATTGACGCCCATAAATAACCATGAGATCCCATGAGTGCCCGACCGCACCGGGTAGGGATGCCGTGGTGTGGCGCCGATTTGGATGAGGGCCCAAATCTGGCGACCACCACGGCCCCACGGGCCAAAAAGAGGGGCCCCACGGGCCAAAAAGAGGGGCCCCACGGGCCAAAAAGAGGGGCCCACGGGCTCCAGCGGGGGTGAGGCCGTCCGGTCAGTCTGGCGAAGCTTGAGCCCTCCCTCTTCCACCGCAAAACGGGAGAGGGAGGGATTTAGCTCCCGCGTTCATTTGTTGTGTTGAGGAGAGGTCGAATTTTAAGGGATGGACCGCTTTGTCTCGACATTCACGAACAAGATCGACGCCAAAGGCCGCGTCTCAATTCCGGCAGCCTTCCGCGCCGTGCTCGAGCGCGACGGCTACTCCCATGGCGGTTCCGGCGGCATCTATTGCTACCCCTCGCTCGACGCTCCAGCGCTTGATGCGGGTGGCGAAAGACTTGCGCAAAAAATCGACGGGCTTCTCGCAGGCCTGCCAGACTATTCGAACGAGCGGGACGAACTCTCTGTCGCACTCTATGGTGACGTCCAAGTCCTCGGCGTCGACAGTGACGGCCGCATCGTCCTTCCTGACAGCCTGCGCACCCATGCGGGACTTCAATCGAACGTCACGTTTGTCGGGCTTGGTGATAAGTTTCAAATGTGGGCGCCCGAACGTTTCGAAGAACGACGCGCCAAAGCCCGAGCCAAAGTGCAAGAGCACCGCAAACTTTTTGGATCAGCAGACAAGTGATCGCCAAAGCCCGGCACATTCCGGTGATGCTGCCAGAAGTGCTGGAAGCGCTGAGCGTAAAGCCCAACGAGACGTACATTGACGGCACGTTTGGCGCCGGCGGTTATGCGCGCGCTATCTTAGAGGCCGCCGATTGCCGTCTGATCGCATTTGATCGCGACACCACGGCCGTGCAGGCCGCAGCCCCCTTATCGGAAGAATTCAAGGGCCGTTTGACACTCGTCAATCGGCCTTTCTCGCAGATGGAAGAGGGCGCGCGGGCCGCTGTGAGGCTCGAGGCTCCTAAGGAGGGGCCGCTCGTTGACGGCATCGTGCTCGATATCGGCGTGTCTTCGATGCAGCTCGATCAAGCCGAGCGCGGCTTTTCGTTCCAGCACGACGGCCCGCTGGATATGCGGATGGCCGCCGATGGCATGACTGCCGCCGACTACATCAACACGGCGGCCGAAGAAGACATCGCCAACGTCATCTACGAATACGGCGACGAGCGCCGTTCGCGTGCCATCGCCAAGGCGATCGTCAAGACCCGGGCCACCACGCCCTTCACACGCACCAGCGAACTCGCCGATCTGGTGCTGCGCGTGTTCCATGGCCGCAAGGAAGACGGCCGCCATCCCGGGACGCGCACGTTTCAGGCGTTGCGTATTCACGTCAACGACGAGCTGGGCGAACTGTCGGCGGTCTTGCGGGCAGCCGAGCGGCTCTTGAAACCAGGCGGACGGCTTGTGGTGGTGTCGTTCCACAGCCTCGAAGACCGGATCGTTAAGCAGTTCCTGACCGAGCGAGCGGGCCGGGAACCCAATGCTTCGCGCTATGCGCCGCCGCAATCGATAAAATTTTCGCAGCCAACTTTTCGAATTCTTAATACTCGCCCGTTAACACCTTCTAAAGGTGAATTAGATGTGAACCCGCGCGCCCGCTCGGCACGATTGCGCGCCGCGGTCCGCACCCAAGCACCGGATTGGCCTTAAGGCCGTGTTACGAACGGCCGTTTTTCAGAGCCCGGAGACATTACGATGCGGATGCTCACGATTTCAGCGGCGTTCATGGCGATCGCCAGCGCTTTTATGCTTTACGGACTGAACTACGACACGCGGGTTACGGCCGCTCAAGTGCAGGCGCTGGAGCGCAATGCCGACAAAGCCCGCAGCGACATTTCAGTTCTCAAAGCCGAGCGCGCGCATCTGGCGCGGCCCGAACGCATCGAAGCGTTGGCGAGGGCGCAGGGATTGGCGCCAGCCACCAAAGGCCAGCTCGAACGCGCACCTCAGCCCGGCGCCATCGAGACCGGCTCCACAAAAACAAAGTAGTTCTCTTTCTTTCTCATCCTACTTCGTTTCAAGGCTCAGTCACAGGCAACGCACGTGATGGCCAAATCCCCCAATCAAAAAACGACACCGCTGGCCAATCTGCGGCTTCGCTTTGCGGTCGTCGCGCTGGCGATTTGCGGCGCCTTCGCTGCCGTGTCTGGCCAGCTCATACGGCTCGCGTTGAAGGCGCAAAACGAAGTCTCGATTAGCGTCAACGAGGCCGTTCCGCAGAGTTTCGCACGGCCCGATCTCGTCGACCGGAATGGCCGCTTGCTGGCAACCGACATCGCGTCGCCCTCGCTCTATGCCGATCCCGCCATTATTCTTGACCGCAACGAAATCGTTGAAAAGCTACAGGGCATTTTCCCCGATATCGACTCGGCGGGATTGCGCGCGGCCTTGTCCGATAAAAACCGCCGCTTTGTGTGGATCAGGCGCGGCCTGCCGCCGTGGATCGCGCAAAAGGTCCACGACCTGGGCTTGCCGGGCCTCGCCTTTCGCGACGAGTTAAAGCGCACTTACCCGATGCGCGCGTCTGCGGGGCACGTACTGGGCGGTGTAAATATCGACAACAAGGGCGTGTCGGGCCTCGAGGCCTATGTCGACAATGCGGTCGGCGTCGAAGGCGTATTGGGCGCGACGCGATCGGGCAAGGCGGCCGTCCGGCTGTCGCTCGATCTGGGCGTCCAACACTCGTTGGAAAGCGAACTCGCCTCCGCGCTCAACCGCTATCAGGCGGCGGGCGCCAGCGGGCTCGTGATGGACGTCAACACTGGCGAGGTCTTGGGCTCGGCCTCTTTGCCCGGCGTCGATCCGAGCCAGCCGCAATTGAAAACGGCTCCCGAAAAGCTCGACAGGGTTGCGGGCGGCACATACGAGCTTGGCTCGATCTTCAAGATCATTACCCTCGCCATGTCGTTGGAAGACGGCAAGGGCGTCTACTCGCTCGTAGATACAACCGAACCAATAACGGTCGGATTGCACACCATCGCCGACTTGCACCCGCTGGCACGGCCTATGACACTGGCGGAAGTGTTTACGCATTCGTCGAATGTCGGCGCGGGCCTTCTCGCCTTGGAAGCGGGGCCCGTGCGGCAACGCGAGTTTCTGGATGAGCTGCGCCTGCTGTCGCCGATCGCGACTGAGCAGGGCCCCGTAGCCGCGCCGCTGATCCCCAAAAACTTCGATAAGCTGTCGCAGATCACGGTGGCTTACGGCCACGGCATTGCCGTTGCGCCCTTGCAGTTTGCGGCCGCCGCCGCGTCGCTGATCAACGGCGGCAAACGCGTCGAGCCCACGTTCAAGTTCCAGTTTCCCGGCGCGCCGATCGGCGAGGTCAGGCGCGTTGTGCAGGCCGAAACCAGTGCCCGCCTCAACGACCTGATGCGCCTCAACGTAACGGACCCGTCTGGCACAGGGCGGCGGGCGGAAGTTCCGGGCTACAACGTTGGCGGTAAAACCGGCACCGCTGAAATCCCTGGCCGCGATGGCTATCAGGAAAAGTCGGTTATCGCGTCGTTCCTCGCCGCGTTTCCGATGGAGGCGCCACGCTACCTCGTGATGGTGTCACTGTTCGAACCCAAGGGAAGCGACGAGACGAAGGGCGAGATCGTGGCTGGCCTCAATGCGGCTCCGACCGCTGGCCGCATCATCGCGCGCATCGGCCCGCAGCTCGGCCTGATGCCCGACAATCGCGTTGCCGAAGCCCCCTGACGATGAAGGGAAGGCCACCGTTTGACGGCGGGGCCAACGCACCATAAGACGTTGCGTCAGCCGAACGCCGAGGCCCCATGAAGCTGTCAGACCTTATTGACCTCGACCCGTCGCAACCCGAAAGCGCAGGTGCGGTTCCCGTTACCGGCCTGACCGCCGATAGCCGTCAGGTGCGGCCCGGGTTCATTTTTGTGGCCGTGCCCGGCACCAAAACCAACGGCAGCCAGTTCATCGACGAGGCCGTCGCCAAGGGTGCGATTGCTCTTGTCGTTCCGCAAGAAGCGGAAATTCCCGCTGGTCTGAAAATTCCAGTCTTTTTGGCTCTCGAGCCGCGCCGGTCGCTGGCCATGATGGCCGCAAAGTACCACGGTGTGCAACCGCTGACGGTCGTGGCCGTTACCGGCACGAGCGGAAAAACCTCGGTCGCCGAATTTACGCGGCAAATTTTCCAGCACTTGGGCCGGCAAGCCGCGTCGCTCGGCACCATCGGCGTCGTCAAGCCGTCGGGCGCGGTCTACGGATCGCTGACGACGCCCGACCCCGTGACCTTGCAGGCCAACGTCGCTGAACTGGCGCGCGAAGGTGTTACGCACCTCGCCATGGAGGCGTCCTCGCACGGGCTCGATCAATTCCGGCTCGACGGCGTCCGCCTGTCCGCTGGCGCTTTCACCAATCTGGGCCGCGACCACATGGATTATCATCCAACAGTCGCCCACTATTTCGACGCCAAGATGCGGCTCTTTTCGGAACTGCTGCACGAGGGCCAAGCGGCCGTCATCAACACCGATGGTGTGTGCGCCGATAACGTCATCAAGGTTGCCCGCGCGCGCGGGCTCAAGGTGCTCACCGTCGGCACCAAAGGCGACACGCTGCGGCTCGACGACGTGGCGCGCGAGGGCTTCGCGCAACGCCTGACGATCTCGCACGGCGGACACGCGCGCACGGTTTTGTTGCCGCTCGTCGGCGCCTATCAGGTCGAGAACGCGCTGGTGGCGGCCGGTCTCGCCATTGCGGCCGGCGAAAGTCGGGAGCGGGCTATTGAAGCCTTGGCGCACTTGTCGGGCGTCAAGGGCCGTCTCGAAATCGTCGGTCAAAAGAATGGCGGCTTGGCCGTCGTCGACTATGCGCACAAACCTGAAGCCTTGGTGGCAGCACTCGACGCCTGCCGTCCGTTCGCGACCGGCAAACTCATTTGCGTTTTCGGCTGCGGCGGCGATCGCGACCGCGGCAAGCGCCCGATCATGGGCGGCATCGCCGTCGACAAAGCAGACGTGGTCATCGTCACCGACGACAATCCGCGAACCGAAGTGGCGGCGTCCATTCGTGCCGAGATCCTCGCCAATGCGCCGGGCGCGCGTGAAATCGGCGATCGCGCAGAGGCAATCAATGCGGCCGTCGCCATGATAGGCCCGGGCGATGTGGTCGTGGTTGCCGGCAAGGGCCATGAGACCGGGCAGATCGTCGGCTCCACAGTGTTGCCGTTTTCCGATCACGACGTTCTGTCGGCCGCCCTCAACGCGCGTACGAGCGCGACATGAGCGGGCCGTTGTGGACATTCGACGATCTCGTCGCGGCGTCGGGCGGCTTGGCCGATGGCACGTGCCCGGTGGCGCTGGGCGGATTTTCAATCGACACGCGCACGCTGAAGCCTGGCGACATTTTCGTCGCGCTCAAAGACAGCCGCGATGGCCACGATTTCGTCTCGTCTGCGTTCAAGAAGGGCGCGGGCGCAGCGCTCGTTTCAACAGCCTATGAACGCCAGCCAGGCGATGGCGCGCTGATCCGCGTTGCCGATCCGCTGCGCGGCTTGGAAGCCATCGCTCGCGCCGCCCGAGTGCGCCTGTCGCCTGCGGCGCGTGTGATCGCGGTGACGGGAAGCGTCGGCAAGACAGGCACCAAGGACATGCTGCGTGCGTGTCTTTCGTTGGTCTCGCCCGGACGCGTGCACGCTGCCGACAAGTCCTTCAACAATCACTGGGGCGTGCCGCTGACGCTCGCGTCGATGCCCGCCGATGCGCTCTTTGGCGTGTTCGAAATCGGCATGAACCATGCGGGCGAAATCACGCCGCTGACGAAGCTGGTGCGCCCGCACGTCGCCATCGTGACAACGGTCGAAGCTGTGCACCTCGAGCACTTCGCCTCGGTCGACGACATCGCCGAAGCCAAAGCCGAAATTTTTTCAGGCCTCGAGCCAGGCGGTACGGCGGTCATCAACGGCGACAACGCCTTTGCAGCTTTACTCAAAAGCCGGGCCAACGACGGCGGTCATTCGGTTTTGACATTCGGCGTCGGTGACACCGCGCAGGTGCGTCCAGTGCGCCTGGAACTCGGCCCCGATGGCTCCGACATCACCGTCATGCTGTCTGGCCGCGAGGTCGTCTATCATGTCGCGGCACCGGGCGCTCATATTGCGCAAAATTCCCTTGCGGTGGTCGCGGCACTCGATGCCGCGGGCGTGCACGCAGGTCAGGCTGCCATAGCGCTCGCCGATCTGCCGGCTTCGCCTGGGCGCGGATCGCGCACGGTAATTGCCGCCGGTGGCGGCGAAATCCTGCTCATTGATGAGAGTTACAACGCCAATCCCGCATCGATGCGCTCGGCACTAGAGGCTATGGCAACCGTGCCGCGCGCCCGGTTCGGCCGCCGC
>JANNUW010000307.1:0-1966 GCA_031414095.1 Hyphomicrobium sp.
TTGAAGAGCTCAATGTGATAACCGCCAAGCTCGAGCATCGCCCAGTGACAACTGGCGCCCGGCATGCCGACAACGACATTGAGGCTATCGCCGCTTCGGTTCTCCTTCGGTTCTCCATCTCGCCGACCACCTTGAAGCCCAAGATATCGACGAAGAATATCCGCGCTGCCGCATAATCATTGCAGCTAAATGCCGTGTGGTGCGCCCGAACCACTAGAGCAGATTCCGATCATACGTGACCGTATCCTGCGGCAGCGAAGTAGTTTCGGCAATCTTGTGGGCTGATGGTCGGCAAGGCTTTCGCAATGGCAGTCCACAGGTCTTCAATGGTCCGTGCGGCGGCCTTCTTCAGGAGCGCCTTGAACTTCGAGAAGGCCATCTCGATCGGGTTGAGGTCGGGCGAGTACGGCGGCAGGTAGCGCAGGGTGGCGCCGGTGCGCTCGATCGCTGCGCGAACCGCCTCCGGCTTGTGGGCCGGCAGGTTGTCCATGATGACGACGTCGTCACCCATGAGGGTCGGCGCCAGGACCTGCTCGATCCATGCCAGGAATGATGGCCCGTCCATCGGGCCATCGAGCACCATCGGCGCCGTCATGCCGCCCAGTCTGAGACCGCCGACGAAGGTTGTCGTCTTCCAGTGACCGTGCGGGATCGCAGCCCGACATCGGCTGCCACGCAGCGATCGACCGCGAAGCCTGGCCATTTTGGTTGAAGCGCCGGTCTCGTCGATGAAGACGAGGCGCCGTGGATCAAGTTCAGGCTGCCCGGCGCGCCAGGCCTGTCTTCGCGAGGCGACGTCCGGCCGCTCCTGCTCGCTGGCGTGCGCGGTTTTTTTTGAACGTTTGCGCGCGCCGGTCGAGGAACCGCCAGATCGTGCTCGGCGCAAACCGCTCACCGTGCACCTGCTCCAGATGGGTGGCGATCTCCGACAATGTGATGTCGACGGTCTTCGCGATCAACCCAAGGATCTCCTCGGCGTGAGCCTCGATCCGGTCGGAGCGCTTGTCGCCACCTTGCGGGCGCGGCGCACTCGTCCCGGTGTCGCGCCAGCGGCGCACCAGCTTGACCGCGGTCGAGGCCGCAACGCCAAACCGCTCAGAGGCCGCCCGGCAGCTCATGCCCTGCGCCACGGCATTGATCAGGCGCACGCGAAGATCGTTCGACAGAGGCTTTGTCATGTGGACTGGCCTCCTCCGCCAGTCCACACCATGAATCACTGTTCGTGCGATCTGGGAATCCCCAACGTTTCCGTTAGATGGGAAATTGCTCTAGCTGGCGTAGCCGTCATCGTCTCCAAGCCGAACACGTCCAATGCCGGTGCGTTTGGCCGGTTCGACAAAGCCGACTTCACCTATTTCTCCGACGAAAATGCTTTCGTATGTCCCGCTGGAGAGCGGCTCACCTACCGCTTCACGAACGAAGAGGCTGGAAGGACAATGCACTCATACTGGACGAACGCCTGCGCGACGTGTGCGATCAAACACAAGTGCACCACGGGGGAGCAGCGTCGTGTCAAGCGGTGGGAGCATGAGGCGATCCTCGATCGCGTGCAAAAGCGCCTTGATGACGATCCCACGAAGATCCCACTGCGAAGCAAAACCGTCGAGCACCCCTTCGGTACGATCAAGGCGTGGATGGGCGCCACCCACTTTAAAACGAAGACGCTCAAGAACGTTGCAACCGAGATGGCATTGCACGTCCTCGCCTACAACATGATGCGCGTGATGGTGATCCTTGGAGTACCCGGGCTGATCAAAGCAATGAGAGCATGACGGCAATCGCCGGCTGCGCGCACGCGGCACGAAAACCTTCACCGAGAGCCAAATAACGGCCGAATCCGCGACTTCGGGCCCCAAAAATTGAAAAAGTGCGTCAAAGGCTGGTCAGCGGCACTCAACATCAACTATCGCCTAATGAACCTGAGTTATCACACAGGCTCTCTGCAGTGCCGACGCGGCCGCTGCTC
>JANNUW010000308.1:0-3824 GCA_031414095.1 Hyphomicrobium sp.
AGATTTTAAAAACTTCGATTGGGTCAATCCCGATGCGCCCAAGGGCGGCAACGTTCGCATGTGGGCCGACGGCACCTTCGATAACCTCAACCGCTTTACGATCAAAGGTGTCGAAGCCGAGGGCTTGGCGTTGCTCAACGAAAGCTTGATGCAAGACAGTCTCGACGAGCCGTCGACGGAGTATGGGTTGATCGCTGAATGGGTGTCGCACCCTGCCGACTTTTCGTCCGCGACCTTTGGGCTGCGTCCGCAAGCGAAATTTCACGACGGCAAACCGATCACGCCTGAAGACGTGATCTTCAGCCTCGACACGCTGAAGAAGGTAAATCCATTTCTCGCGAAGTATTATAAAAACGTTGTAAAGGCCGAAAAGACCAGCGAGCACGAAGTCACATTCACGTTCGATGCTCCTGGAAATCGCGAGCTGCCCTTCATTGTCGGCGGGCTTCCGGTTTTGCCTAAGCATTACTGGGAAGGCAAAGGTGCCAACGGAGAACAACGCGATCTGGAAAAAACGACACTCGAGCCGCCGCTCGGGTCTGGCCCCTACAAAATCAAGTCCATGGATATGGGCCGCGCCATCACTTACGAGCGCGTGAAAGATTATTGGGCCAATGATTTGCCGGTCGCCAAGGGGCTAGCGAATTTTGACGAGATTCGCTGGACCTACTATCGCGACCGCACACCCGCATTCGAAGACTTCAAAAGCGGCAGCGTGGATTTCTGGCGCGAGAATACGGCGAGCGCCTGGGCCAATCAATATGGCTTCGACGCCATCAAGAACGGCCTGGTGAAGAAAGATGCGATTCCGCTCACCAGTACTGTCGCTCGTATGCAGGGCTTCGTCTTCAATCTGCGGCGGCCGAAATTTCAGGACGTGCGTGTTCGCCAAGCGTTGAACCTCGCCTTCAATTTCGAAGATTTGAACAAGCAGGTGATGTTCGGGCTCTATACGCGCGTCGGCAGCTATTTCGACAATTCCGAATTGAAAGCGACCGGCATCCCGGCGGGCCGTGAACTCGCGATCCTGAAAGAGTTCGAAAAAGATCTGCCGCCTCAGCTCTTTACGACAGAATGGAAAAATCCCGTCAACGCGACGCGCGACGACATACGCACGCACTTGAACGAAGCTCTGAAACTGATGAAAGAAGCCGGCTGGGAGTTGCGCGAAGAAGTCGTCGATGACCCAGCGTGCGGAATGATGTGCAAGGCGATGCGCGCCGTTGGCTTGTCGTCCGAGAAAAAAGGCCGCGTGCTGCGTAATAAGTCAGGCGAGGCCTTGACCATCGAGTTTCTGGTACCTGGCGAAATGTTCAACCGACATTTTGCTTATTATATCGCCAATCTTGAACTGATCGGCGTCAAGGGCAGCGTCCGGGTTGTGGATGACGCGCAATATGTGGCGCGCTTCAATGTGAAAGATTACGACGTCGTCATCGGAAGTTTTGCCCAGTCGCTTTCACCGGGCAACGAGCAGCGCGACTTCTGGGGCTCGGCCGCCGCCGACGTCGATGGCAGCCGCAACACGATGGGCTTGAAGAGCCCGGTCGTCGATGCGCTCGTCGATAAAATCGTGTTCGCCAAGGACCGCGACGAACTCGTGGCCGCAACCAAGGCGCTAGATCGCACGCTTCTGTGGGGCTTTTATCTGGTGCCCAACTGGCACAACCCTGCCGAATGGATCGCCTATTGGGACCGGTTTGGCCGGCCTGAAAAGCTGCCCACCCAGACGTCTGGCTTCCCGGCCATTTGGTGGCACGACGCTGCCAAGGATACAGCCCTCCAAGCCAAGGCGAAGCCGTGATGGCGAGGCGAGTTGAAGGCGCGAAATGGGCGGCGGGAGCGTGGACGACGGCGTTGGTTGCCGCTCTCACTATGATGACTCCGGCAACCGCCGCCCCGCGGCATGGTCTGTCGCCGTTTGGCGAGCTCAAGTACGCCGCCGATTTCAAGCACTTCGATTACGTCAATCCCGATGCTCCCAAGACGGGCGCGATTTCGCAGATCGGCCCGTCGGGGCAGACGACCTTCGACAGCTTTAATGCGTTTATCTTGAAGGGCAACTACGCGCAGGGCCTCGAGCTTGTCTACGACAGCCTGATGACGCGCGCGCTCGACGAGCCCGACGCCGTTTATGGTCTCGTCGCTGAGACGGCTGACGTGGCAGACGATAAGATGTCGGTTACTTTCGCGCTCCGGCCCGAGGCGAAGTTCGCCGATGGCACGCCGGTCAGGGCCGATGATTGTGTTTTCACGTTGGAAACGCTCGTCGCTAAAGGCGATCCGAGTTACCGCCTCAGCCTGCGTGACGTGTTGAAAGCCGAAGCGCTCGATGCAGGCCATGTACGCTATAGTTTTAAAGGCGATCTGGTGCGCGATCTGCCCCTGATGGTAGCGCAGTTGCCGATCCTGTCGAAGGCCTACTACGCCAAAAAGCCCTTCGACGAAACGACGCTCGATTTCCCGCTCGGCTCCGGACCCTACAAGATCAAGTCCTACAAGGCCGGCACGTTCGTGGCTTACGAGCGGCGTGCCGACTACTGGGGCCGTGATTTGCCCGTCAATCGCGGGCGCTTCAATTTCAACGAAGTGCGTTACGACTATTTTCGGGACCGCACGCTGGAACTCGAAAACCTGTTCTCGCACAATTTCGATTTTCGCGAAGAGTTCACCTCGAAAGACTGGGCCAACGGCTACAACAACAAGAACGTGGCGCCGGGTAAAATCGTGCGCCAGACGATCGCCGACGAATTGCCATCCGGCGCGCAGGGCTTCTTCATCAACACGCGCCGCGAAAAATTTGCTGACGTGCGCGTGCGCAAGGCACTTGGCCTCGCCTTTGATTTCGAGTGGAGCAACCGCAATCTTTTCTTCGGGCTTTACACACGCACGGCGAGCTACTTCGACAATTCCGACATGAAAGCCGTTGGTCCGCCTTCGCCCGCTGAACTGGCTTTGCTCGAGACGTTCAAGGCGAAGTTGCCGGCAGAAGTGTTCGGTGAACCCGCTCTTCCTCCCGTCACTGACGGGTCTGGCAACAATCGCGACAACCTGCGTAAAGCCGGCGAGCTCCTGACCGAAGCCGGCTGGACCTTGAAGCAGGAGGTCAAGAACGATCTCGCCTGCGGTATGTTTTGTACTTTCATGCGTTCGACCGGTTTGTTGTCCAAGCCGGTGCAGAATGTGCGGCTCAACGCCAAGGGCGAAAAGCTCGAAATCGAATTTCTGACGCACGAAGATGGCTTCGTGCGCATCATCAGTCCGTTTATTAAGAATCTCGCGCAACTCGGCGTTCCGGCTACCATCCGCCTCGTCGATCCGGCTCAGTACGAACTGCGCACCGAGAACTTCGACTTCGATCTCGTCATCCAACGCTACTCGCTGCGCCTGACGCCGGGCGTCGAATTAAAAAACTACTGGGGGTCGGAGGCTGCCAAGATCAATGGCAGCTTGAACCTTGCGGGCATTTCCGACCCCGTGGTCGATGCGCTCGCCGAGAAGGTGATGGCAGCCAAATCGCGCGATGAACTCGTGACCGCGACCCGGGCCGCCGACCGCGTCTTGCGGGCCGGGCATTATTGGGTGCCGCACTGGTACAAGGCGGCGCATAATCTCGCGTTCTGGGACATTGTCTCCTGGCCGGCGGTCAAGCCAAAATATGATCGCGGCGCGCTCAGCACATGGTGGTACGATCAGGAAAAAGCTGCCAAGCTTGCCGCTAAACCATAACGGAGCCGTCTCAAGTCCATGCTCGCTTACCTCTTGAAACGGCTCCTGCTCGTGATTCCGACGATGATCGGGATCATGCTGATCAGCTTCGTCAT
>JANNUW010000309.1:0-7429 GCA_031414095.1 Hyphomicrobium sp.
CAGCGCGTGCCCCGATAAATCCGCAGCGCTGGCGAGCAGCATGAAACCAAAACGCCGCGGATCGTTGTACGTAATCGCCGTGCCGTCCTCCAAATGGAACACGACGTGATCGTGTTTGCTGTGCGTAGCCGTTGCATAAACATAGTCGCCCAGCACCGCATCCGACGCGCTGCCTGCGCGCTGTTGCAGGCTGACCGACAAGCGCCCCGTCATACCCAGGTGTACGATCAGAACTTCGCCGCCCGATAAATGGATCAGAATATATTTAGAGCACCGATCCACCGCGCTGACGCGCTGACCCTCGATGCGGGCCTTGAAGTTTTCCGGAAACGGAAAACGCAAATCGGCGCGGCGCAAGTCAACTCGCATGATGCAGCGGCCCACCAGCACCGGCTCCAGCCCGCGGCGCACTGTTTCAACTTCTGGCAGTTCCGGCATGCAACACTCGTTTTCCGTTGTGCGCACCTAACTCCGTTTGGCGGAGCCGGACGCCGTCAATCGTCGTCGCCTTGTGCCTGACGCATCCGCTTGACCGTCCCGCGCTTGGCCTTGCCGTCGAGACGCCGTGTCCGCGACGCCCGGGTTGGTTTCGTCGCGACCCGGAATTTCGGCGCGATCAGCGCCTCGCGGATCATCTCAGCCAAGCGGTCGCGGGCATCGGCGCGATTGCGCTCCTGGGTGCGGAAACGGTCGGCGCGGATCACGATGACGCCGTCGTCGGTCAGGCGGCGTCCCGCGAGCCGTATCAGACGTTCGCGCTCGGAGCTGTTGAACTCGGTGCAGGCGCGCATGTCGAAGCGCAGTTCGACCGCCGTCGAAACTTTGTTGACGTTCTGGCCACCCGGTCCTGACGACCGCACGAACCGCTCTTCGAGCAATTTTTCGTCCAAAGTGAGCGTGTCGTCGATGCGCATTTTTCAAGAACCAGCGGAGGGGAAAGGCCGTGGCTGCCATACCCTATCTGAGCCCGATGTCCCAATAATCGTTGCGAAAATAGAGCAGCGGCTGCGATTCTGGCCGGAACCGGCCGTCCTCGACCATGCCGATGAAAATCGAATGGGTCGTAAAAACATGCTGGTCCGACAAGCGGCAATCGAGACAGGCAAGCGCACCGTCCAACACCGGCGCTCCTGTCGTGAGCTTGCCCCAGTCCGATCCAGCAAAGCGATCTTCGCCCTTGAAACCCGTCTGTCCAGAAAAGCGCTCGGCCACGTGCTGTTGATCGTTGGCTAAAATGTTGACGCTGAAAAAGCCGGTCGCTCGGATCACCTCGTAGACACTCGACTTCAGCCCGACGCACGCCAGGATGGCTGGCGGGTCGTCGGACAACGATGAAAACGCTGTCGCCGTAATTCCGGCGCGTTGCCCGGCGCGTCCGGCCGCTATTACGGTCACCGCGCCGGCTTGATGGCGCATCAGCGCGCGATACCGGTCTGCCGTTATGCCCGAGCTCATACGCAGCGCCGCCAGCTTTTCAAATCTTTGATGATTTCACGCGCCGCGTTGTGTCCAGGCACGCCTGTTACGCCGCCGCCGGGATGCGCGCCCGAGCCACACAAATAAAGGCCCGTGACTGGCATACGGTAATCGGCATGGCCTAGGATCGGTCGCATCGAAAAAAGTTGATCGAGCGACAACTGGCCGTGAAAAATATCGCCGTCGATCAGTCCAAAGCGCTGCTCGAGATCGAGCGGCGAAAGAACTTGGCGTCCCAGGACAGATGCTTTGAAATTGGGAGCATGCCGCGTGACGGTGTCGATCACGAGGTCGGCGAATGCCTCTTTTTCGTGTGGATTTTGCCAGCTTCTGCCCTCAGTTAGGTGCGGGCTGACGTGCTGGACAAACAGGCTGGCGACATGGGCACCCTTCGGGGCGAGGCTGTTATCGATGGTCGATGGAATAAGCATTTCGACAATCGGCTGACGCGACCAGCCGAGCATTTTCGCATCGAAGTATGCGTCTTCCAGATAGCGCAGGCTCGGACCAATGATAATGCCCGCGCCATGATGGTCCTGGACGGCCTTACCGGGCCGGCACGTGAACTCGGGCAGTTCTGATAAGGCGACGTTCATGCGAAACGTGCCCGATCCCGATTTCAGCCCTGTCAGACGGGCGTGCAGGTTGGCCGGCACCGCGTCCGGCGCCACGAGATCGCGGAACAGATATTTGGGCGGCACGTTGCTCGCCACCACGCGCGAGCGGACGACCTCGCCCGACGTGAGGACGGCTCCGGCCGCGCGGCCGCCTTCGACTAGCACCGACGCGACGCCTGCTTGAGTGCGGATGACAGCGCCGGCCTCGCGCGCGGCCTTGGCCATCGCCTGCGTAATCGCACCCATGCCGCCGAGAGCGTGGCCCCAAACGCCGGCCTTGCCGTTCACCTGTCCAAAGCAGTGGTGCATCAGGACGTAAGCTGTGCCCGGCGTTGACGGCGCGGCATAAGCCCCGACAATGCCATCGAAGGCGAAGGCCGCCTTGACGGTGTCATTTTCAAACCACTGCGCGAGGAAGTCGGACGCGCTTTTGGTGAACAGGTCTGTGAGGAGGCGCTGATCTTCAAGCGTTGCGCCCAGCGCCACGCGGCCAAGGCCTACACCCTTGACCAGCTCGAGTAGTCCGCCGCCGGCATTGGGTGGTGTTTTAAGCACGAGTTCGCGGATCACGTCGCTGGCACGGTTGAGGGCCGCGTCGTAGGCCGGCAGGCGTTGCGCATCGGCGGCCGAAAACGCGGCAATCGCGCGTTGCCGTTGCTCAAGCCCATTAGGCATCAGCAACGACCGCGTAGCATCGAGTGGCCAGAAATTCGCCGCCGGACGCTCAACGACGGCCAGGCCGTGCCGTTCAAGCGCGAGATCGCGGATCACTTTGGGGTTGAGAAGGCCGACCGTGTAGGACGCCACCGAGTTGCGAAAGCCGGGGTAAAATTCTTCCGTCACGGCCGCGCCGCCGACGACATCATGCTTTTCGAGCACGACGGAGCTGAAACCAGCCTTTCCCAAATAGGCAGCAGCCGTCAAGCCATTGTGGCCGCCGCCAATAATACAAACGTCGAAAGTTTTCTTCGAGCTTGGGAGGTCTGGAGCCGTGGCTTGCATGACAGGGCTTGTGACTGCTTTCGCGGGCTTTGGCAACGTGTCCGCCCGGGGCCTAGTGGCGGTTTTATACGGACACTGCCTGCCGGTTCACGAACACTCAACCTCCTCGCGCGATACTGAAAACCTATTGATTGGGGGCGGCGGCTAGTGCTACCTTAAGTATGCGCAATAAAATGTTCTCGCGTTTGCGTTGCTCTTTGTATGACCTTCAGAAGGGTCGCCGGTAGAGAGAAAGAACGCGAAAATGCAGGCCACTCACGGTTCACAGATTTCCGCTATCCATCCTTCGCAGTCGCATTCGGACGTATTCTATAACGGCCTAGGCATCGGCCTGGCTGCCGGTGTCTCTGGCACCTTTTGGGTCGGCGTTTTGGCGCTCGCCGCGCCGGCCGCAAACCTCGCACTCACAACACCCGCGCTAGCCATGACCGGCATTGGGATTTCGTGCGTGGTGTCCGCGGCGCTGCTCGCCCTTCGCCGCGCCGGTTAAGCCAGCAGACCGCCTACTCGGCTGCGGCTTTGCGCTTGGGTTGTACCTCGGCCATATAATCGGCAAGCAACGTTTCGGTGACTCGGCCGGGCGTAAACATATGCGGGCCGATTTCGCGCACAGGCGTCACTTCCGCCGCCGTGCCGACGATAAAGCACTCGCTGAACGATGACAGCTCTTCGGGCATTATCGTGCGTTCGACGACGGCGATACCGCGCCGGCCGGCCAGTTCGATCACGGTCTGGCGCGTGATGCCGTTCAAGAAGCAATCGGCGACCGGGGTATGCAAGGCCCCATCCTTCACAAAGAACATATTGGCGCCGGTGCATTCCGCGACATGCCCGCGCCAGTCGAGCATCATGGCATCGGCATAGCCGGCGCGTTCGGCGCGGTGCTTCTCGATGGTGCAGATCATGTAAAGGCCGGTCGCTTTGGCCTTCGAGGGAATCGTTGCCGGATCGGGCCGGCGGTATTGCGCCAAGCCGACACGGATGCCGCGCAGGCGCTCGGCTTTGTCAAAATAAGAGCCCCAGTTCCACGCGGCGACGGCCAGATGGATGGTGTTGTTTTGGGCAGAAACGCCCAACTGTTCGCTGCCACGCCAAGCGATGGGGCGAATGTAACCGTCGGTTAAATTATTGGAGCTCGCAGCTAACCGGCAAGCCTCGTCGATTTCATCGGCAGTGTAGGGAATTTCGAAGTCGAGCATACGGCCGGACTCGATCAGCCGCAGCGTATGCTCGCGCAGCTTGAAAATTTCGCCGCCGTAAAGGCGCTCGCCTTCGAAGACCGCGCTCGCGTAATGCAAACCGTGTGTCAGCACATGAACATTGGCGTCTCGCCACGGCGTCAGCTTGCCGTCGAACCAGATAAACCCATCGCGGTCATGATAAGGGGCAGTCAGCGCCATACAACGGTTCCTCTCGAAGGCCGGGTTTGCCGATTCAAGCCCTGCATCGGGTCGCGAGGACCAAACGTTTTAAAGGGGGAGCGAATTGACTTGCCACGACTATCAATCGCCTCCAAATATGTCAACATGACTGACATAAACAGGCTTGAGGGACGCCGTGCATTCGCGGCACAACCCGCCACGACAGCGCCGGCGCCCGCTTCATTCGCGCCGGGCGAGCGCGATCATCTGCTGGCCTGCGTCGAGCTGTTGTTTTTTGCTTATCGCGACTTCACAGGCGATCCCGACGCCGTCCTCGAGCAATACGGCTTCGGCCGCGCCCATCATCGCGTGCTGCATTTCGTGCAGCGCAATCCCGGTCTGCGCGTCGCCCGGCTGCTCGACATCCTGAAAATCACCAAACAGAGCCTGGCGCGCGTTCTGAAGCAATTGCTTGATGAAGGCTTCATCACCCAGAAGACCGGCCCGGACGACCGCCGCGAGCGTTTGCTGTTCACGACCACAAAGGGCACACGGCTCGCTGAAAAATTGGCAAGCCTGCAGTTGCAGCGCGTGGCAGTCGCGCTCGAAAGCGCCGGCCCCCAGGGTGCCGAAACGGCGCTGCGGTTTTTGCTCGGCATGATCGGCGAAGCCGAGCGCGCGCAGGTCGAAACCTTAATCTCGGCAAGCCGCCCGGCAGCGCGCAAAGCGGGAGCAGGCGCGCCATGAACGAGAAAATCCCCGCCCGCCCGCTGCCCGACGATGCGCCCCATGTGCTGGTCGTCGACGACGACGACAAGATCCGCGAACTCCTGACCCGCTACCTCATCGAAAACGGCTTTCGCGTGACGCCCGCCGGCGATGCCGCCGCCGCGCGTGCCGCGTTGCGCGGCCTCGCCTTCGACATTGTGCTGCTCGATGTCATGATGCCCGGCGAATCCGGCCTCGATCTCGCGCGCCATCTGAAGGCCACCACCAAATTGCCCATCTGCATGCTGACGGCGCGCGCCGAGGCCGAGCACCGCATCGAAGGCCTGGAAATCGGCGTCGATGAATATTTGCCGAAGCCTTTTGAGCCGCGCGAACTGCTGCTGCGCCTGAAAAATATCCTGCGCCGTGGTCAAGCGCCGTCGGGCCCGAGCGATGAAGTACGCATGGGCCCCTTTATTTTCCACATCGCGCGCGGCGACCTGAAACGCGACGACGAAATCATCAAGCTGACCGAGCGCGAACGCGAACTGTTGCGACTGTTCGCGCAGCGCCGCGGCATGCCGGTCCAGCGTCACGAACTCTCAAACGATGAATCGACTGGCAGCGAGCGCGCCATCGACGTGCAGATCAATCGTCTGCGCCGCAAGATCGAAACCGACCCGGCCAACCCCGTCTACCTCCAGACGGTGCGCGGCAAGGGCTACATCCTTTACACAGACTAAAGCAGGACCCTTGCAACTGAACTTCACCAGTATGCGTCAAGGAGTGGAAAAGGCCCTGGGGCCGACCCGCGCCGCCGTGCGCCGGTCGGGGGCCGCATCGTCTGTTGTCTTGAACCCGATGCGTGAAGCAGCAACGCGCGTTGGCGTACGCCTCGCCGAAGTCGGAGCCGAACTCATCCCGAAGGGCCTTTACGCCCGCGCGCTCATCATCATCATCGCGCCGATCGTGGTTCTGGAAAGCGTCGTCGCCTTCGTCTTCATGGAGCGGCATTGGCAAAACGTGACCCGCCGTCTGTCTGAAGCGACCGCGCGCGATGTCGCCGCGCTGATCGATATTTACGATGCTAACCCCGAGCGCAGCGAGCGGTCGCGCTTGATCGACATGGCGCGGCGGCGGCTCAACTTGTCGATGCAGATTTTGCCGCCCGGCGATCTGCCCGATCCCAAACCGAAACCGTTTTTCGATTTGCTCGACCGGGCCCTGTCGCAGGAAATTTCAAAATACGTGCAGCGGCCGTTCTGGATCGACACCGTCGGCCAATCGCGGCATGTGGAAATTCGCGTCCAGCACGAAAAAGCCATGCTGCGGTTCATCGCAACGCGCTCGCAGACGTATGCATCCAACTCGCATATTTTCCTGCTGTGGATGGTTGGATCGTCGGTCATTCTGCTGACCGTGGCGATCCTTTTCTTGCGCAACCAGATCCGGCCCATTTTGCGGCTGGCGGAAGCGGCTGACGAATTCGGCAAGGGGCGCCCGATCCCTGAAGACTTCCGGCCACGCGGCGCGCGCGCGGTTCGCCAGGCGGCCGAAGCGTTCCTCGAAATGCGCGATCGCATCAAAACCCACGTCGACCAGCGCACCACGATGCTGGCCGGCGTCAGCCACGATTTGCGCACGGTGCTGACGCGCTTCAAACTGGAACTGGCTCTACTGGGCGAAAGTCCCGAGATCCGCTCGCTGCGCACCGACGTCAACGAGATGCAGCACATGCTGGAAGACTACCTGGCGTTTGCACGCGGCGACGGCGGCGAGGAGGCAAAACCCGCCGTACTGCGCGAGATCCTCGAAGAAATACTCGATGAAAGTCAAGTCTATGGCACTTCGATTGAGTTAAAAATGCGCAAGCGGAATGACGATCTCATGCTGCCGTTGAAGCGCCAAGCCTTGAAGCGCGCCATTACCAATCTCGTGTCCAACGCAGTGCGCTACGGCGATAAAGTCGTCATTCGCGCCGCTACTGAAGGCGAATGGGTCCGCATCGAAGTCGACGACAACGGCCCGGGCATCCCGGTGCAGGAGCGCGAGAATGTGTTCCGTCCGTTTTATCGCATCGACAAGGCACGCACTCAGGAAGCGGGCAATTCCGGGCTGGGCCTTGCCATCGCGCGCGACATCGCCCGCAGCCACGGCGGTCACGTGACATTGGGGCAAAGCTCCATGAGTGTCCGAATTGTTGTTCTGGTTGAATGCCTACATAGGCAGCGAGATGACGGCTTTTAATCCCCCCATGGAGCTTTG
>JANNUW010000310.1:0-4767 GCA_031414095.1 Hyphomicrobium sp.
ATCCCCCTCTCCCCTTGGGGAGAGGGTCGGGGTGAGGGGGCGGCCTGCAGTGCATCCGGCGCGGGCCGGACAGATGATGGATTAGGAGAAAGCCGCGTGAGGCCGAAGGCACGTTCTTTCAGGGTCGGCGATTTGACGTTCAGATGTGTCGCTGTTTTGATGATGACAGCATTTGCCAGTACTGCAGTGCCGATATCTGCGGTCATGGCGCAGGATGCGTGGAGCTTGCAAATGGGGCCAGTGGGCCCGGGCGCCAACAGCACGGGCGGCTCGACCGACCGCGAATTCATCAAGGAATGGGAAGGCAACCCGCCGCCCGGCTTTGCAACGCTCGCGAGCGCCAACATCGCGGCCACCAATGCCGCCATCAAGAAATACACTGCAATCGTTGCGGCCGGCGGCTGGAGCGTTGTTCCGGAAATTGAAATGCGCGCCAGTCAGACGCACTTTGCCGTCAGCGTTTTGCGCGACAGGCTCGCCGCCTCAGGCGATCTCAAGGATGCAACCAGCGGCAACGAATTGTTCGACGATGCATTGGAAACTGCCGTCAAGTATTTCCAGGCCAGCAACGGCTTGACGCCCACTGGCATTGTTGATGCGCGCACCATTGCAGCGTTGAATGTGCCCGCCGCCGGTCGCCTTAAACAGCTCAAAAACAACGTCGCCCGGCTACAGGGTTACGCTGATATAGCCAAGAAAAGATATGTGGTGGTCAATATTCCAGCTGCCCAGGTCGAGGCCGTCGAAGGTGGCAAGGTGGTGGCCCGCTATGCCGGCGTGGTGGGCACTCCAGAACGGGCGACGCCATTACTGAGATCTACGATATCGCAGATGAATTTCAACCCGGTCTGGCGCTTGCCGCCGACCGTCGTCAACAAGGACCTCATTCCGCGCGGCAAGGAGATGCAGCTTGCGGGTAAGAACGTTCTCGTGAAGTTCGGCATCGACGCCTACGACGGCAGCGGCAAGAAGGTTGCCCCCGAGAGCATCGATTGGAGTTCCAGTAGGCCACAAAGCTTCAGCTACAGCCAGCAGCCGGGCAAAGAGAACCCGCTCGGCTTTTTGAAGATCAATTTCAACTCCGAGAACTCGGTCTATATGCATGACACGCCCAAGGAGTCGCTGTTTGGGCGCAACTTCCGGGCCGCAAGTTCAGGCTGCATCCGTGTCAATAACATCGAACAGCTTGCGGTTTGGCTTCTGCGCGGAAATCCCGGCTGGGGTGAGCAACAAGTCAATTCGTTCAAAGATAGCGGCAAGCGCCAAGATGTGACGCTGAAGATCCCCGTACCGCTCTATTTTGTCTACATTACCGCTTGGGCCACAGAAGATGGTGCCGTGCAGTTCCGCCGTGATCTCTACAACAAGGACGGCATTGGCGAGACCGCTGGCACGTATTGAGCGACGTGAGTTCAGTCGCCGTAACACCTGGCCCCTTCGCAGCGCGAATCAGCGAGCGCGGGCGGGTTCAAAGCCAAAATTTGCGAAATATGCAGTAATCTGGAATCATTACATTCCGGTTGCGCGCGGCATTTTCGCATGATATTGCTTGTGAAGCGTTAAATTGTGCACCGCACAAATGACTTATGGCCGTCGGGGACAGAGTGCTGCGTTGCAGCACGCGGCCAGATTGGGGAGGTCTTCATCGCAATGGTGCGTCGCGCTGACGGACGCCCAATCAATTGCCATCCAGACACGTAAGAGGTGCGATTATTCGCCAGGGCGTGGTTGGAGGCGAAACTGATGTCGCGCGGTGATGATCGGGAACGCCGAGATAATCTCGGCTCCGCTCTCCATCGTTCGACGGTTGAAGACGTAAAAGAAAAACACTAGGGGAGGACATACAAGATGACAAAAGTCGCTAATGCGTTAGGACGTGGTTTCACAGTTGGTGGCGTCGCACGTACGCTGGCTCTTACGCTGGCTTTGGGTGCTGGAGCTTTGGCTTTCGTTGCTGCGCCGGTCTCAGCAGAAGAAAAGTCGCTTTATGATAGAATCGGCGGTTACAAGGCCGTGGCCGCAACCGTCGACGATCTGGTTGATCGTATTTATGTCAACGGAACCCTCAACAAGAACCCAATTCTAAAGTCCATTCACGATCTCAATGAGCGGGCTGCGTTCAAACTCATCCTTGGCACCTGGGTTATTGAAAACACGGGCGGCCCAAAGGTCTATTTCGGCCGCACAATGAAAGATGGGCACAGCGCCCTCAATATTACCAATCTTGAGTTTGACGTGATCCTGCATGAGTGCAAGGAGACGTTCTATAAGTTCGCTGTTCCGGCAAAGGAAATGGGCGAGTTGATGGCGGCACTTGAAGGTCTCCGTAAGGACATCGTCACGAAATAACAAATAAGACCCATCGCTTGGAGCCGCGTGCTCCAGGCGATGGGTCCAATTGTTCGTGATTCTCAGCATCCAAACAATATCAAGACAATGAGCTTGGTCTATGGCTGATAGCGGCCCGTTCAGATCAGCTGCGACATAAGTTGTGGGTGGTTTGAAAAGGCTCGCGGCAGGTGCTAGTTAGAACTGTTCTAAGTCGGCCAGAAAGTTGTGCGCATGGACTACGCCGGTCACTTCAAAGCTGCGCTCGACGCTATTCGCGCCGAAGGCCGGTACCGCGTTTTCGCGGACGTCAAACGGCAACGCGGGGCGTTCCCGGCTGCGACTCACTTCACTCCCGATGGCGTCCGCCCCATCACGGTGTGGTGCTCTAACGACTATCTCGGCATGGGCCAGCATCCAGCCGTCCTTGCCGCCATGCACGAAGCCCTCGATACGGCTGGCGCTGGCTCGGGCGGGACGCGCAATATTTCCGGCACGACGCATTATCATATCGAGCTCGAGGCCGAAATTGCCGACCTGCATGGCAAGCCGGCGGCGCTCCTCTTCACCTCGGCCTACGTCGCCAACGATGCCACGCTGTCGACGCTGCAAAAGCTGTTGCCCGGCGCAGTTGTCTTTTCCGACGAGAAGAATCACGCCTCGATGATCGAAGGCATCCGCCACGGCGGCGGGCAGAAGCACATTTTCCGCCACAACGATCTTTCCGATCTCGAAACGAAACTGCGTGCGGTGCCGAAGGGCGTTCCCAAGATCATTGCGTTCGAGAGCGTTTACTCGATGGACGGCCACATCGCGCCCATCGGAGCCATCTGCGATCTCGCCGAAAAATACGGCGCCATGACCTATCTCGACGAGGTGCACGCCGTAGGGCTCTACGGCCCGCGTGGCGGTGGTATCGCCGAGCGGGACGGCGTCATGCACCGCGTCGACGTCATCAACGGCACCTTGGCCAAGGGCTTTGGCGTCATGGGCGGATACATCGCCAGTTCGCGCGAGTTGTGCGACGCCATCCGGTCGTATGCGCCCGGCTTTATTTTTTCCACATCGCTCGCCCCCGTAATCGCGGCCGGCGCGCGCGCCTCGATCGCGCATTTGAAGGCGAGCAGTTTGGAACGCGCCCGCCATCAGGAGCGCGCCCGCACGCTCAAAGCCCGCCTGATAGAGGTTCGGCTCCCGGTCATGGAAAATCCGAGCCATATCGTACCCTTAATGGTCGGGGATCCGGTCCATTGCAAAGCCGTGACGGACACGCTTCTGACGCGCCACGGCATCTACGCCCAGCCGATCAATTATCCCACGGTGCCGCGCGGTACCGAGCGCATCCGGCTGACGCCATCGCCCCAGCATACTGATGCGCAGATGGACGTGCTCGTTAGCGCGCTGACCGAACTATGGGCCGCTTGCCCCGTCTCCCACGGTCAGACGGTTAAGCTGGCGGCTGAATAAGGCCATCCTGGTTGCCCCGTTGCAGTAGACCTACGTCAGCAGTTATTCTGCCGCGCATGAGCAAGTACAAGAAATTGATCGACAAGCTTCTTCGCGGTAACCCCGGCGCGGATGTCAGCTTCGACGATTTGCGGCATCTTCTTGTCAGGCTTGGATTTGAGGAACGGGTTCGTGGCAGTCACCATATTTTCCGCAAGTCCGGAATGATGAGCGGCTCAACTTGCAGCGCGATGGACATAACGCCAAACCCTATCAAGTTCGGCAGGTGCGGGCAGTTATATTGAACCACCAACTCGAGGCGAACGATTGATGCATAAGTATGAAACAATCATCTTTTGGAGCGATCAGGATCGGGCTTTCGTCGCTGAGGTGCCAGAACTTTCTGGTTGCATGGCGCACGGCGCAACCCCGGAGGCCGCATTGAAGGAGGCCCAAGTGGCCATTACCCTTTGGATCGATACGGCAACGGAGTTTGGGGATCCGATTCCCGCGCCAAAGGGGCGCCGCCTTGTATTTGCCTGATGCAAGGCTGGTTTTGCCTGGCAAACCGAACCGTTGCGACCAGTCTGCGTAGCTACGTCGCGGCTGTGAGGGCGTTCTTGTTGCGGGTCATTCGACCATGGTACAAGACGGCCAATCGGGCCCGAAATCGGGGCGACCTGCACTGATTTCATCCAAAATCTCACCCAACCGCCAGCCGCGAGGACCAATAATGTTCAAAATGAAGTCCAAGAAGTCGCCGACCCATCGTTTCTTTAACGCGGCGCTGGCTGAAACCGACCCCGCCATTGCCAAGGCCATCGGCCAGGAATTTGGCCGTCAGCAGGACGAAATCGAGCTGATCGCGTCTGAAAACATTGTCTCAAAGGCTGTGCTTGAGGCGGCCGGCAGCGTGCTCACAAACAAGTACGCCGAGGGCTATCCTGGTAAGCGCTACTATGGCGGCTGCCAGTATGTCGATATCGTCGAAGA
>JANNUW010000311.1:0-7929 GCA_031414095.1 Hyphomicrobium sp.
ATCCAGGTC
This sequence comes from Hyphomicrobium sp., assembly GCA_031414095.1. GTDB lineage: Bacteria > Pseudomonadota > Alphaproteobacteria > Rhizobiales > Hyphomicrobiaceae > JANNFX01. Next base: position 10 of record JANNUW010000311.1, read on the forward strand.
GGCTTGAACGCGCCCTTCTGCGTTTTAAATCCGCGGCGTCCCGTCGACACTGCCCAGCTGTGCTGCAGGCGGCCAGCAACGTAGACATCCATTTTCTGCTGGTTGCGGCTGATTTCGACTTTGACTTCGCCCGGTTTCATCTCGGGTTTGACGACAGCGGGCTTGACCAAGCTGAACTTGGCGTCGTTGGCCTTGTAGCTCTGGCGGTCATAGGATTTGGTGCGCGGTTTATAAAATGGCCGAAAACCCTGCGCGTCATAAAATCGATTGCCGTCGCGGTCGTAGGCGCGGGCGGCAAAGGCGCTGCCCGACTGCGTGACCCCGAGCAGGGCAAGTCCGAGAAACAAAGATAGAAGTATACGCGGCATTCAGCACCTCTACTGGCATTGGAGTTGATATCGCGCGGACCCGGATCGTCTCGCTACGGCGGATCACCCGCGGGCCCTGACGAATACGGGATGCATGACCAAGCATGCACCGCAGCATTGTTTAAACCCAAGTTCGTGCATGTTGCCAGAGAAAATTATTAACGTTTTGATTTCAAACGGAAAAATATGAGTGGACCGCGTGCGCCGGCCAGCTTTTGTGCGGCTTTGCCGTTAAGCCGATGAACTTCGCGACGGACTCCACTGTACCACACAGCAATTTATCGGCTAACTTCGCGGCATGACCGGATTTGCTGAAGAAAACGTCCCATACGAACCGCCTCTGCACAAGGCGGACTTCCTGCGTTGGGTGCAGAGCCAAGAGCGGCGGCACGAGTTTAAAGACGGGCGAACCATCATGCAGGCGGGCGGCACCAAGCGCCACAATTGGATCGCCGTAAATTTCGTGACAGCTCTAAAGGCCAGACTTGACGATAAATTATGGGCGGTAGGCATGGCCGATATTGCCGTCGAAATCGGCGACGACATTCGTTATCCGGACGTGCTCGTCGAACCACTCACCGACGACGGCACGTCGCTCAGTACCGACAAGCCGACAATACTCGTCGAGATCCTTTCGCCGTCGTCCGTCGCAATCGACATGAACATCAAGCTCGCCGAATATACGAGCCTCCCTAGTCTCGAAGTCTACGTCGTCGTCAGTCAGGATGAAACGATCTGCTGGGTTTGGCAGCGCTCAGGCGATAATCGCGCGTTTACGGCAAAGCCCGTGGAAATCAAGGGACGGGAAAAATCCATTCACCTGACAACTCCCGCCATCACCCTTGCGCTCGCCGACATTTATCGCGGCATCGGCGAGACCTGAAACTTACCGGCCCTTGAAGGGCGCCATGCCTTGTCGTGCGAGTTCGTCGGCGCGCTCGTTTTCGGGGTGGCCAGCGTGGCCCTTGACCCAGTGCCAATCGACCTTGTGGGGAACGAGCGCCGCATCGAGTCGTTGCCAAAGCTCGGCATTTTTAACGGGCTTCTTGTCCGCCGTCTTCCAGCCGTTGCGTTTCCAGCCGTGAATCCACGTCGTGATGCCGTTCTTCACGTAGTTGCTATCGGTGTAAAGGTCGACGGCACTCGGCCGTTTCAAAGCCTCGAGACTTTCGATTGCCGCCAGCAATTCCATGCGATTGTTCGTCGTGTCGCGCTCGCCGCCCATCAACTCCTTTCGGTGTTCGCCGAATTTCAAAATGGCACCCCAACCGCCCGGCCCTGGATTTCCCGAACACGCGCCGTCGGTGTAGATGGTCAAACGTCCAGCATCGCGATTCATGACTTTACGGCATCCAATCCAAAACCGTCGATGCCGTCGATGCCTTGATGAAACGACAGCCGCGCCACATAGTCGAGCGGGTCGTGCAGTTTGACGAGTGCATCCTTGGACGTGTTGATCCAGTCGAAAGATCGCGTCAATAAAAACCGCAGGGCAGCGCCACGCGCGAGCGTTGGCATCGCCTCTCGCTCAGGCCCGGTCAGAGGGCGCACCGCATCGTAGGCGCTCAACAACGCCCGGCCCTTTTCCAGATTGAAGACATGATCCGCGTCAAAACACCAAGCGTTGAGGCAGACAGCCAAATCGTAGGCGAGCGCATCGTTGCAGGCGAAATAAAAGTCGATCAATCCCGACAGCTGATCGCCCAGGAAAAACACGTTATCGGGAAACAGATCGGCATGGATGATCCCTTCCGGCAAGTCTCGCGGCCATACCCGTTCCAGGTGCGCCAGCTCCATGCCGATAATCGATTGTAATCCGGGCGCTATGCTGTCGGCGTCAGCGCTGAATTTGTCGAACAATGGCCGCCAACCGCCGACGCTCAACGCGTTCGCCCGCGACATGTCAAATCCGGAGCCGGCTATGTGCATTTGTGCGAGCGCCGTTCCGACCGCGGCGCAATGCCAAGCAGCCGGCCGGTGCACGGACACACCTTCGAGGAACGTGATCAGCGCCGCGGCACGGCCGGCAAGCTCTTGCAGTGCGCGCCCGTCGAGCGCCGTGACGGGCAGCGGGCACGAGACGCCACGGCTGTGCAGGTACTGCTTGAGGCCGAGAAAAAACGGCAGGTCACCACGCGCCACACGGCGCTCATAGAGCGTCAGGATGAAGCGGCCGGCCGTCGTGGTGACGAGATAGTTGGTGTTTTCGACGCCCTCCGCAATGCCCTTGACGGAGGTCAACTGACCCAAGCCGTAGCCCGCGATGAAGCGTTGCAGCTCGTCGTCTTCAACTTCGGTGTAAACGGCCATCGTTAAACCGCACCGCGGCTGCTGGCCGGCTGGCCGGCCGCAACTGAGCGCAGTTCACGTGGCACATTGAACACCACCCGCTCGTCGGCCGTGGTCACGGTTTCCATAGTAACGTCGAACCGGGCCTTGACCGCGTCGATCACCTCGTTGATCAGCACTTCGGGGGCCGATGCCCCGGCCGTTATGCCCAGCGTCGAAATTCCAGCCAGGCGATCCCAGGCAATTTCGTCAGCACGTTGAATGAGGAACGCAGCGGCGCAGCCCGCACGCTCAGCCACTTCAACCAGGCGCACCGAGTTGGACGAGTTGGGCGCCCCCACGACCAGAAGACAATCGATGCGCGGCGCAATCGTCTTGACGGCGGCTTGGCGGTTGGTTGTCGCGTAGCAAATGTCCTCCTTGACGGGCCCGGCGATCGAGGGGAACCGGTCTTTGAGCACCTGCACGGTGTCGGCCGTATCGTCGACCGAGAGCGTCGTTTGAGTGACGTAGGCGAGCTTGTCCGCATCGCGCGGTAGAAATGAGCGCGCTTCGGCTGCCGTCTCGATCAGGGTCACGGCGCCCGGCGGCAATTGCCCCATGGTGCCTTCCACTTCGGCATGGCCGGCATGTCCGATCAGAATGATCTCGCGGCCGTTTTCAAAGTGGCGGGCGGCTTCGAAATGCACCTTCGACACGAGCGGACAGGTCGCATCGATGGGAAAAAGGTTGCGCCGTTTGGCAGCTTCCGGAATGGCCTTGGCGACGCCGTGTGCCGAAAAGATCACGGGCTGGGTGGTATCGGGAATCTGGTCGAGTTCGTCCACAAAGATGGCACCTTTGGCCTTTAGGGAATCGACCACATACCGATTGTGGACAATCTCGTGGCGGACGTAGACGGGGGCGCCAAATTTGGCCAGAGCCAATTCAACGATCTGGATAGCGCGGTCGACGCCGGCGCAGAAGCCGCGCGGCGCCGCTAACAGCACGCGTAACGGCGGCTTACGCGCCACGGCTTCGCTGGATCGCGGGGTATGGGATGCTGTGTTTGGCTCTGTTGACATATGGTCTTTATCTTTAACGCCAGGATGTATCGCACATTCCTGTACAGGCATTAAGGTGATACACTCGAATCGTGAATTCGAAAATGGGCGACCGCTTGGGCGGTGGCATTTGGGAGATCTGGTGACCTCTTCACCCCGCAATTTTAGACGCAAAAAGGCCGATCTCCGGTCAAACCGCGCCGCTGGTGTCGCATCATTGCTGACGATCGCCGCAACAATCGGACTGGGCGGCTGCGGCCTCAGCTCTTTGACTTCAGGCCTGGGCTCGAGCGTCTTTGGCGGGAGTAGCGCCGACGCAACCGGCAGCACCGAGGCCACCAAAATAAGCGAAGAGCAAATGCTGTCGGCGGCCAAAGCGGGCGAGACCGCCACCGGCACGATCGACGTGGCAACTGGCTGTCCCAAAGTCATTACCGGATCGCGCGACAACAGCCTGACGATCTATGAACCCGGCCGCGTTGGCGACGGCCTTGCTATCGTTCATCGCGGCGAAATCACCAAGACTGCGCGTGAATGCGTCATCGAAGGCAACAAGGTCATCGTCAAATACGGCTTCTCGGGCCGTGTTCTTTTGGGTCCGCGCGGCAAAACGGGGCCAATCACATTCCCGCTCAATGTCTCCGTGGCAGATGCCAAGCGCGAGAAAGTCGCGACCGACAAGGTCAAAGTCGACACTACAGTCGCCGTCGAAAATCCGATCGGCTATTTCTCTGCCGTGCGCATCATCTCGTTTGATATTCCCGAGGGTGCCCGCGCTGGCGAATTCGAAGTCAACGTCAGCTTCGATCGCACCACACCCAACGCGGGCTGATCGGTGCGGGCTGATCAAACTCGAGTCCCGAGTCCAATTAATGCACCTCGCGACCCCAGCAAAGCCAGCCTCACAGTTTGACACGAAAAAGGCCCGGCATTTCGCCGGGCCTTTTTTACATCGGATGCCTTCGCGTAGCGGGAGCGAAAAGCGAAAAAAGAACGCTCAGTTCAAGCGGCCTTTGAGGTTGCGGATGCTGTCGTCGATGAGCGCCCCGCCAGTACCACCCGCGACTTTGGTCTTCAAAATGTTCTCAGCCGCAGCAACAGCGGCGTTGACAGCTGCCGCACGAACTTCGCTCAAGGCTTGAGCTTCGGCGCGCGCAATCTTCTCTTCGGCAGACTTGGTGCGTCGCTCTAGTCCTTCAGCCAGCGCTTTACGCGTCTCGAGACTGAGAGCCTCGGCTTCGCGCTTGGCCTGATCGATGATACCGCGGGCCTCTTCTTCGGCTTCACGGCTCTTGCGCTGGTAGTCGGCAAGAAGCTGCTGGGCTTCCTCGCGCAGCCGGCGCGCATCGTCCAATTCCTTACGGATGGCTTCGCCGCGCGCGTCGAGCGCCCGGCCGATCATAGCCGGCACCTTCATATAAAGAACGATGCCGATAAAGATCAGCATCGCGACGAGGGTCCAAAATACGGGATCCTGGGGATTAAACATATGCCCTCACTTCGATCTATCGGCAGTGGCGGCCAAGGCACGCTTCACTTCGTCGGCAGTCACGTCGGCACCGATCAGTTGTTTGACGACGGCGCCTGCCGTATCGGCCGCGACTTCGCTGACGCTGGTCAGCGCCTTCTGCTTGGTGCTGGCGATGCGCTTGTCGGCTTCGGCTAGTTTGGTCGCGATCTGTTTGTCGATCGCCGTTTTCTCTTTGTCGGTCTCACCACTGAGGCGCTCGCGCGTCTCCTTGGCGATACCCGATGCATTGGCACGCGCATCGGCCAACGATTTCTCGTAGGCCCGCAGCGCCTTGTGCGTATCGTCTTTGAGGCGCTCGGCCGTATCGAGATCACGCTTAATGCGGTGACGGCGCTCTTCGATCACTTCGCCCACGCGCGGCAGCACGAACCTGGACAAGATGACGTAAAGGGCCGTGAACGCGACCGCCAGCCAGATGAGCTGCGGCGCGAACGTCGACGGGTCGAGAGGCGGGAACACTTTGGCTTGACCCGCAGCGTGCGGGACGGCCGTGCCCTCATGGAGGGGCTCAGTCATGATCCATCCTGATCAGCAAAAACCTGGAACGACGTAACGACAGCCACCAGGCTCGGGACGCGCGCAGCCGTATGGCTGCAGGCCCCAAGCCAGCGGCGGTAACATCAGGTGAAGAGCAACAGGAAGGCGATGAGCAACGCGAAGATGCCGAGCGCTTCCGTCACGGCGAAGCCGAAAATGAGGCGGCCGAACTGACCGTCGGCAGCCGACGGGTTGCGCAGCGCGCCCTGCAGGAACTGTCCAAACAAGTTGCCGACGCCGATGGCGGCAGCGCCCGTGCCGATGGCAGCTAAGCCAGCGCCGATGAACTTGGCAGATTGGGGATCCATAGTCTTCTCCTGTTAGGTGCGTGAGATAAAGTGCGAGGGGACGGGCGCGCGGCGTTCAGTGTCCTGGGTGCAGCGCGTCGTTGAGGTACATGCAGGTGAGCATCGTGAAGACGTACGCCTGCAGAAAAGCGACAAGGAATTCCAGCGCGGTCAAAGCCGTTGCCATCAGAAGCGGCAGGGGGGCCATGGCCGTCAACGCGCCGCCAGCGCCCAAGAGCATGACGACGAAGCCGCCAAACACTTTGAGCGTGATGTGACCCGCCAGCATGTTTGCGAACAGACGCACCGAATGGCTCAGGGGGCGCGAGAAGAACGAAATAATTTCGATCAGCGTGACCAGCGGCAACACATAGATCGGCACACCCGAGGGCACAAACAGTTTGAGGAAGCCCAGTCCGTTCTTGGCGAAGCCGACGACGAGAACGGTGAGGAACACAAGACCGGCAAGCGCCGCGGTGATTGCAAGATGACTGGTGACCGTGAAGGCGCCCGGGATCATGCCCAGCATGTTGAGCGCCAAAATGAAGCTGAATAGCGTGAACACGAGGGGGAAGTATTTCATTCCCTGCTCGCCCATGCTGTCGCGCACCATGCCGGCGACAAACTCATAGAGCTGCTCGGCCACCGACTGAAGGCGGCCGGGAACCAGAGCGCGAGCACCGGTTGCGAAGTAGAGGAAGCCAGTAATGAGCGCGACCGCGGCCAGCATATACGCGGCCGAATTCGTGAAGGTGGCGTCGTAGCCGAACAGATCGAGCGGAATCCAACGGTGGATCTCGAACTGATGAATAGGATCGGGCATTCCGCCTGCCCCGTGCGACCCTGCTTCTTCTGCTGCCACGTCCAAACCCCCGAAATCAATCGTCGTCGCCGTCCGGCATATCTTTGCCGATGTTGCCACCGGTGCTGACTGCAATTTCGCTCTGCAGTCTCTGGAACGCCCGCGTCACATTTATTACACCCGCGATCAGTCCCAACACGAAAAACAACAAGAAAAACCACGGCACCGTGCCCAGCCACTTGTCGAGACCGTAACCAATCAGGCCACCAACAATGATGGCCGCCACAAATTCCGATGACATGCGCAGGCCGTAAGCCATTCCCCGCGCGCGCATCGCCTTGTCTTCCTGAGCGGTTATTTCCGCCCTCTTGTCGGCCTGTGCCCCGTCTATTTTGGTGCCCAAATTCGAAAGACGCCGCTCGAAAGCAGCAATCTCCTCAGGGCTCAACTCGCCACTTGGCGGGGTCGGCCCTTTTGGTGTTTCCGGCATCGGGGCATCCCAGGAAGGAAACGCAGCGCAGACATTAAATCTGTGAACGCGGCGCACCATATGAGCCACCCCTAGGGGTGTCAAGCAAACGGCCGGGTGCGATCAGGGTGTCTGGGTACGGCGAAACCGCGCAGGTGAAGCGCGCGCCAGTCTGCATCGGCGCCGCGGTCAGTAGGCTCGAGGGAGCGCTAAAAAAATGCGCTGTTCTGGCGACGCGACGCGACGTTAGCGGCGCTCGCGCGCCGGCTCATAGTCGCCAAACGCCGTTGCCGGCAGGGCTCCGAAATCGACGCGCTCCATCATCACGGACACTGGCGATGCACCCGCTTTAAAGACAGGTTTTGCGGAGGCGGAAAATACGGCTTGTTTATCTGATGCACCCGGCATCGAGACAACGGCGGCGATGAGAGCGGCACACGTGCCCGACCATCCGGCCCAATAACGGCCGCTAAAACTCCAATGCGACTTCGCCACAGCAACACCTCTCCGCACGACACCTTCGACCGCTCGAAGGTTACGCCCGAGGGGTTGATGGAAGGTAAACGGTTGCTCCGTTTTGCCGCCAGTTCAGGA
>JANNUW010000312.1:0-11034 GCA_031414095.1 Hyphomicrobium sp.
TCACGCTCTCTTGACTATGTTGTATCGCTCGACGGACTGCCTCAGTTGTCGTGGCGCTGCCGTGAAGAACCTGGCCCATAGTGCCTCCTTCCATTCGATGGTCAAAATCGTACCATCAAATGCCGGGACTGAACATCTAGGGGCCAGGAGCGGAATACTTGTTTGGCCAAAGTCATGATTTTAGATAAAAGATTAGACGACGCGCCCCATAGAAAATCCACGCGCCAAGTGTTTTTTCATGAATATTATTAGAATGATCCCAGGAACCAGGCCGATCACGCTTGCCGCTGCAAGCAGCGGAATGTCCGCCGCCAGCACGCTACCGGCCCTTGTCATAATGCCATTTATGGGCTTGGCCTGAACCACCGTCAACGCGTTTGCCAGCAGTGTTTCGGTCCAGGAAAACATGAAGCAGAAGAACGCCGTCACCGCGATTCCGGGCGCTATTTGCGGCAGCAGGATGCGGAGGAAAAAACGCCCCAAGCCATAGCCGTCAGTCTTTGCCATATCATCCATTTCGGCGGGAATTGCCGAAATGAAGCCCTCCAGTATCCAGATTGCCAGCGGCACGTTGAAGAAGCAGTGGGCGATGGCGACTGCAATATGAGTATCAACCAAGTTCATCTCAGAAAATATCTGGACAAAAGGAACAAACAGGACGGCGGGGGCCATCATGCGAAACCCGAGGAGGCCAAAAAACAGGGCCCGATCACCAAAGAACCGATAGCGGGAAAAGCCGTATGCCGCGGGTACTGCCACCACGATGGAAATCGCGACATTCATCAGCACGTAAATCGTAGCGTTGACATAGCCGTAGAACCAGCTCGGGTCGCTGAGGATGAACTGGAAGTTCTCAGCCGTTGGCGCGTGCGGATAGAAGGTGATCTCACCACTGATCTCAGCGATGGTTTTCAAGCTCATAATGAACAGCCAGTAAATCGGCACCATGAGCAGCACGACGAAAATGATGGGCGCCAGCGAAAATCTTCGTGTCATGAACCCGACCCCTCCGCCGAGCCGCGTTCGCGCGGCACGATCAGCATGAAAAAGGCCCATGAAACACAGAGGATAATCAGGAAATAGATCACTGACATGGCACCGGCATCGCCGAGGTCAAATTGCACTGTGGCTGTCTGAACTAGTTCATGCGATAGGAACGTGGTGGAAACACCGGGGCCACCGCGGGTGATCACGTATGTTTCTGCGTAAATCATGAAACTGTCCATGAAGCGGAGCAGTATCGCGATAAGCAGAACCAGCCGAAGCTTTGGAAGTTGGATATAACGGAAGACGGCCCATTTGCTGGCCCCGTCGATGCGCGCCGCGCGGTAATAGTCGTCAGGAATGGCACGCAGCCCCGCAAAGCACAAAAGCACCACAAGGCTGGTCCAATGCCAGGTATCCATAAGTATCAGGGTGAGCCAAGCTATGCCAATGTTGTTCATGTTATAGTTGAGCCCGAACCAGGCTGCGATCTCATACATCAGGCCCGCATGCTCCAGACTAAGTGCTTTCCACAAATACCCGACCACGATGGTGGGCGTAAGCAAAGGAACAGCCATGAGTACAATATAAATCGAAGTCATAAAGCCCGCCGGTGGCAGCCGCAGCGCGATGTAAATACCTAGCGGAACTTCAACAAGAAGGACGATCAGCGAAAACATGAGACTACGGCCCAGTGCCGCGAAAAACTCGGGCGAAGTTAATACGTGGCGGTACCAGTCCGCTCCTACCCAAATGAAACTATTGCCCGCAAAAGTGTCATGGACCGAATAGTAGGCTACGAATGCCATGGGGATGACCCCGCACAGCGTCATTACAGCCAAGGCCGGCGCCAGATAAATATAGCCGACATTGCTTTGCAGCTTGGTGCTCATTATAGAAAGGAACTCTTGGATGAATCTTCTGTGTTTACAGTGATGAGTTGCGGAATGACGTTCATGTTAGCATATTACTGGCGGATCGTGGAGCGCGTAAAATTTTTCACCAACACGCCGCCATCTCTCAACATCGACTTACGCCGGAAAAGCAGAGAAATACGATCTTTCTATACAATCTCAAATGAACCATAAGCAATCATCGACACCAGAACTGGCTGAGGTATTTTCTCACTCGACCTGGGAGAATGGATAGAACCAGCCGTCATAGAGCAATATGTATTCGTTCTCCTTGGCCCGGGTGCCGCCGGGATTCCGCAGGACTACACTGCAAAACCTTATGCTGGACCATATGAAACAGAGTCGGCCGTCCTCCATCCGTGCGCTGCCAGTGCCGACAGACCAGTTACCATACATCATCGCGGAGCTGCCGTCCGCTGAAACGAAGGCGCCATGTTCCCATCCGCCGTCGAGATCACGGCCATGGAGACGGTGACCGAAGACAAGCGCATCGATTTCATTGCCGGTTAGCCTTTGCCCATCGAACACCTTGGAATCAAAGTTGTTGGGAACATTGGCTTGGTGCAGACCTTTGAGGAGGCGGGATTTCTCCGGAACCTTGAAAAAGAGTCCTGGCGCGTCCAAACTCACCTCTCCCATCACGAAGGGCAGGCCACCCTGTCCGACACGTGCAGCACTATAGGTTTCAACCGTCCTTTTGGCATCTTCCGCCCGCCCGCTGAGGCCATATGTTGCCGCCAGATACAGCCGCAGCAGTGGCAGATTGGGGTTCAGCTGGTCGGCCTCTTCGAACGTCTTGATGGCTTCCGGCAACCGCTCCTGGGCGAATTGCGCCAGTCCACGATAAAACAAAAAGACAGGTGGGTAGCGGGGATCAAGCCGCATGGCCTTTTCAATCTGCGCTTCGGCCTCGGCCGGCCGGCCAGCCCAGATTAATGTGTAGGCCTGATCGGCATAGCTCCAGGAATCGCTCGGGTCGAGCGCGATCGCCGCCGCGAACTCCTTGACTGCATCGTCGTACCATCCGCGTTCCCTGGAGATATTGCCCTCAACCTGATGCGAGGTCGAAGTTGGGTGGGCTTTGGCAAGGATCAGATAGTCGCGCGCTTTCCTGAACGCCTGATCGGCGGATATCCCAAGGCTGCCGCTCCAGCGCTGATCGAAACTCCTGAAATAGACCATGGCGAGGGCAGCCTGGGCGCGGCCGTACTGTTTATCGAGTTCAATTGCCCGCTCGAAATAGGGGATCGCTTTCTTGTAGTCATCGGGCGTTGTGCGTTGATAGTATTCCCAGCCCCGGAGGAAATTGTCGTATGCTCCCGGTATCGCGGTGTCATGCTGGCTTAGCGTTGCCTGTTCGCCCCCTGTCAGTTGCACAGCCAGGACGCCGACGACGGCTTTGGTCACTTTGTCCTGAAGCGCGAAGATATCCGCATATGCGCCGTCGTAGCGCTCGGCCCATTGGTGGGCCCCAGTTAGCCCGTTGATGAGCTGCACGTTGATCCGCACCTGTTCGCCAGCGCGCCGGACGCTGCCTTCGACGACGTAATGCACGCCGAGTTCGCGGGCCACCTGACGCACGTCAGTGGCCTTGCCCTTGTAGGCGAAAGATGAGTTGCGGGCGATCACGAACAGGCCAGATAGGTGCGAGAGATCGGTCATCAGGTCCTCAGCAATGCCGTCCGCGAAAAATGCCTGCTGTGGATCGTCACTGAGGTTATCGAAGGGCAGGACCGCGATCGACGGCTTGTCCGGCAACGGCGGTCCGTTGTCTTCGACCCACCGGCTCAGGCCATAGAATCCAGCGATTGCAACGAGTAGAACTGCCACGAGAGAAGTTGCAATCAGGCGCAACCGGAATTTCGATTTGGCGGCTCCCACGGTTCGTGGCATTGCCATTCCATCGACTCTTATTCTGAAAGCCTGTACCGGCTCGGCGATGTTCTTGACCTGCTGAGCGCCCATCGGTTCGAACCTGAAAGCCAGTTTGTTTTCGACTTCTTTTGCGACCTTGCCGGAAACACAGATGCCGCCAGGATCGGCCAGCTGTTCAAGACGAGCGGCGATATTGACGCCCTCGCCGTAGCGATCATCGTCCTCGACGATTACTTCACCGAGATTAATGCCAATGCGAACCTGGAAGCGCTGATCCTCCGGTACTTCGGCGTTGCGTTCCGCAAGCCCGCGCTGCAGGCTAACCGCGCATTCGACTGCGTCAACGACGCTGCCGAACTCGGCCAGCATCCCATCGCCCATCAATTTGAATACACGTCCATGATGGCGGGCGATCTCCGGCTCGAACAGTTCCCTGCGGCCCGCTTTCAGCCGCTCATGCGTACCAGCCTCGTCGCGCTCCATCAACGCGGAGTAACCCACGACATCTGTGGCAAGTATAGTGGTGAGCTTGCGTTTCATACCTGTTTTTCCGGCTCTGCGGATTTATGATACACTAATCTGCCGGCCACGGCGAGGCAGCGAAGTGCACCACCGGGTTGCTATCAATTGTCCTTCGTCAACCGGCTGTAGCCAACGACATCTACTGCCAAGATTGCCATGAGTCGGTGTTCAACTTTTTCCTGGTTATGCGCATCCCCTTAGCCAACACCTCGTAATTGTTTTACGCTGAAGGACAGGTGGGCAACGCTACTACAAAAGGAGGCTGATGTCCGGAATGGGTCAACATGAGACCAAGTGCAGTTGGCAACCCCTGTCGGCTTGGCCTCCAAAAGCAGACCAATTCTCGGAAAAAGCCGACATCACAGGCGCGATGTCTGGTCTACCGAGCTGAGCGGACATATTGCAAAACGACCGTGAGGTCGGCTTCGGGCCACAAGCAGTCATTCTCAGCCCACGGCGAAAGATGAAACCCACTCCACGCTTTCAGTCACAGCACTGAATGTAATTCAAGCGGCGGTGTGCAACAACAAGTATGGCGTGGTAACCCGCCATGGTTTCAGCCTTCCACACCTACAATGAAGAGAACAGAATAATCCTGTTTGTCACAACCGCCGACCATCGGCATGGCGGCACCTGGCTCCACAGGGAATTGGCTTTGCTGCACTGAGGCTGGTGTGCATGACTTGCCATTTGCAGCAGGCGTGTAGCGCGCAGAACGGCAGCGCAGGTGGGTAACATCATAAAGCGTTGCTCCATCGGCAAGTTCCCAGCGCTGGGTGCCATTGGAATCTTTTGGGTAAACTGTAAGAGTTGTTTGCACTGTGCGGTCACCGGTGACCAGATACTTGCCAGGGGCAAGGGAGAAGTCGGGTTGCTCCATGATCAACCCATGTTCTTCAAGCCACCAATCCGAATTGTCGAATTTCCATTGTGACGGCGCTACACCGCCATCGGCAACCAATCGCTCATAGTTTCGCAGCCGCACGCCACGCGGACCTGGATCCAACCGCCACAAGCCCCACTTTTCTGCACCAGCCCCGCTCTTCGCGCCCGGATCACCGAGGGCAGCCAGGAATTGGGTTGGAATAGGTTTGAAGTTGGTTTCGGCTTGGGCTTTGCTGTGGACGGCAATACCAAGCGATCCACATGCGAGAAGTATTACGATCAGCTGGCGGAGGAATTTGCGTTTGGTAGTCATGGATATTGGCCCCTTTGCGGTCACTGACCATCAGATTGTTGCGATCCCGATTATAACTGAACTTTCAAAAAATAGTCAGGGCCTAAGAAATCAAAACCGGACTTATACAACTCATCCAAATACACTGCGCCTTGGCGTGCTCTTAAATGCGATTTGTGATGCGCACACCATGGTTATCACATGGGATCCGGATCACGGATGCATTGGACGCGCCGCGCCGATTTTACCGCCCTCCGGCCTATCTGGCCGCTCACGGTGAGGTTCGGGCTTGTCAATGCCCGCTCCTGGTGTCAATCTTGCCCCGAAGAGCCGGTCATCCGGTGGATGTCGGAACAGAGCCTGGGCTAAGTACCGGTTGTCAGACGCGCAGTTCGGAGATAGGCAAAAATGACCTTACAGGTAGTTGGCGCTGGACTGGGGCGGACAGGAACAACATCCCTAAAGGCGGCTCTGGAATTTCTCCTCAAAGCTCCATGTTATCACATGGATGAGGTGTACAATCATCCAGAGCATGTCGAGGTGTGGCGATCAGCTCTTCGAGGCGATTTCGCCAACCTGAGCGCTCTCATGGAAGGCTACGCCGCAACCGTTGATTGGCCGGCCGGCGCTTTCTGGCGGGAATTGAGTTCATTGTTTCCTCATGCGCTGGTGGTCCTGACTGTTCGTGAGTCAGCCGAAGCTTGGTGGCGAAGTGCCAATGCAACAATCCTTGAGAAGAATCGCCAGCCAGTGTCACCTAAGGATCCGCTGGCGGTATCATCCGGGATGATCGAAGAGATGATGTCGTTGCGTTTTACGCCGGACTGGAATGACCGACAGAGCGCGCTGGCGGCCTACGAACGCCATAACGAATCGGTTCGCCAAGCTATCGCCCCCGGCCGTTTACTGGAGTGGAAGCCTGACGATGGGTGGGAGCCACTGTGTGCTCGCCTGGATGTCCCGGTTCCAAAAACAGCTTTCCCCCACAAGAATTCGGCCAAAGAATTTCGCGGGTTGATGGGATTAGATTAGGGCGTGAACTCATAAACGGGCATGGTTAGTCATGCACGTATGTCTGCTTCCGAGGCGAAAGCGGCCATTGTCGGCGACCGCTGCGATGTCGCAGAAGGGCCAATACCGGGCATAGAAGCCGATCGCACGCCACGTCCGTCCCGATCGCACCAGTTCCAGCACTTTCAGCCACTTGGGATAATTGTGCAGCGGCGGCGAGGCGGGTGGCGCTCATTCCGGCAACCCTGCCTTTCGCAAGCCGTCGGCAAATCGCTCGAGATCCGCCTGCCTACGCATCACGATTAGGTCACCAAGAGTCGATAAGGACAGTGTGGGTTCAAGTCTTCGAATAATAGTCATGAATTTTTGGGATTGCGATTGTCGCCCCAACAATGCGGCGCTTGCTGCTGCGATGCAGGTCGTAAATATGAACCCGGGCTGCTCGCGCACGGCTTTTTCACTCCATGACAGGGCTTCCTCATAACGTTCAGCGACAAAATGGGCGTAACCCAGGCCTAGTTGCATGCTAAATACTTGAGGGTCCTGTGGGCTTAGCCGCATCGCGCAAGACATACGCTCAATCCCTATGTCGGGTTCTCCAAGTGAAACTTTTAGCCATCCGCTGAAGAACCACGCAATTGCAAGGTTGGGATTCAGAACAAGCGATTTCTCGATTAATTCAGCGCCACCTTCGAGATCTCCAGCAACATCGGCCAGCCCGATTCCCGCTGTGCAAAGCGCGATTGCATCATCCTTGCCGAGTTCGACTGCTCGTCTCGCAAGACGCTCCGCCTCGGCGGCGGCAGCTACATGATCCTCGATCCACCCGCCTGTCTTGCGCTGTGCATAACATCGAGCAGCCAAACCGTAGGCAACAGCGTATTGCGGGTCGAGTTCTAAAGCACGACTGAACAGTCGTAATGCCTCAGTGTTAGCCTTCTTGGAGTATTGGTGAACCTGTGCCAATCCACGCAGATAATAGTCGTATGCATCGAGATTTTCAGTTGGCTTGCGCCTGGACCGTTCGATTTCGGCTTGTTCCAACCTCGGAGATATGGCACCCACGACGCTCGATGTCACCCGGTCCTGAAGATCGAAAACTTCCTCCAGCCCGCCCTCGAAACGGTCCGCCCAAAGATGTGCGTCGGTGGTAGCATCGATGAGCTGCCCAGTGATGCGTATGCGATTCGCCGCTTTGCGCACGCTGCCTTCAAGCACGTAGCGCACGCCTAGTTCTCGCCCGATCTGCTTTACGTTGACTGCCCTGCCCTTGTAGGTGAAGCTGGAATTGCGGGCGATGACGAACAGCCAGCGCACGCGCGACAGCGCGGTGATGATCTCCTCCACGATGCCGTCGGCGAAATACTCCTGCTCCGGATCGCCGCTCATGTTCTGGAACGGCAGGACGGCGATCGACGGCTTGTCGGGCAATTGCAAGGCGGGTTGCGCAATCCCGGTACTTCCGGGCTGCACCCGGTAGATCCGCACCGGCTTTGCGATATTCTTGAGTTGTTGCTCGCCCAGGTCTTCGAATGCAAGGTCGAGCCGGTTGCCGATGTTGTCTCGCACCATGCCAGAGACTGCGACACCTCCAGGAGGGGATATGCCCTCAAGCCTCGCCGCCACATTCACCCCGTCGCCAAAGACGTCATCCCCCTCGACGATCACATCACCGAGGTTGACCCCAATCCGGAGCTGAATGACGCGATCCTCCGGCAGGTCGGCATTCCGGGCGGCCATGCCCCGCTGAATATCCGCCGCGCAGGCGACCGCGTTCACCACACTGGGGAACTCAGCGAGCAGCCCATCACCCGTAGTCTTGAATACCCGGCCATTGTGGTTTGTGATCCTGGGATCGATCAGTTCAGTGCGGAGCTTCCTCAGAGTTGCCAAAGTGCCAGTCTCGTCCTGGCCCACAAGGCGGCTGTAGCCGACTACATCAGCGGCCAGAATAGCTGCCAAACGGCGCTGAACGGCATTTTCGACCACCGGCTGGTGACCCCTTGTTGCCTGCCGAGCCCATCCGGGGCAGGCCAGCCTCACCATAGCACCGCCGCAGGTTGCCGCAATCGGTGTGTCGAACTTCCCCTCGGCCAATTATGGCTGTCGAAAGTCGGTCTCGTTGCAATGACCGCTCTGGGTCAACAAGAGACCAAGTGCAACTGGCAAACCATGTCGGCTGGGCCTCTGCATGCAGACCAATTGTCTAAAAAAAGCGGTCATTGCCGATTGAATGTCCGTTCAGGCGCAATGAGCGGACAAGCTGCAGCAAGAGCACGAGGTCTCAAAAGGGCCAATTCCAGAACTTCTCAAGGCAAAGCCTATTCCTTTAGGCTCAGATGGAATTGGATCCTGAGATAGTGTACGGTTGCGACCACTGCCGTCTGCCCGCATCGCATTAAATCTTGGGGTCCAACATGAGCGCAATCTCGGTTATTGGTCTTGGCTCAATGGGAACGGCACTCGCCAAAGCAATGTTGGGTGGGGCGCTCAAGGTTACTGTTTGGAACAGGTCAGCCGCCAAAATACTGCCTCTTGGCAAAGCCGGAGCACAGGCCGCGCCAAGTCTGGCCGCAGCAGTTCAAGCCAGCCCAATAATTTTGGTTTGCATCGACAACTACGCAACGACACAGCAAATAATGGCGGAGCCGGGGGTTGTTCCGCATCTTTCCGGCAGGACAGTATTCCAGCTTAGCACGGGCACACCCAAGGACGCACGGGAGGCCGAAGCGTGGTTCAAGCATCGTGGAGCAGAATACATCGATGGCGCTATCATGGAGTATCCAAGTGGAATTGGCACTCCCATAACGAAAATCTTGTTTGCTGGTCCGGAGGCAGTGTTTGCGCGTTGCGCATCTACTCTTAGTCCACTCGGCGGTGGTCTTAAGTACGTTGGGCCAAACATAGGTGCGGCAGCGGCTCTCGACTTGGCCCTGCTCTCAAAACAGATCGCAATGATATTTGGAGTAGTACACGGGGCGCTCATCTGTAAATCTGAACTCGTCGAAGCTGACGCATTCGGCGCGGAACTTATCGATGACGAAGCAAAGGCGATAGCTCAGATCATTCATACAAATAGATATAGTAATCCCGGCGCGACAATGAGCGTTTGGGGGCAAGCGTTACAACGTATTCAGACCCAAGCGCGCGACGCGAATATTAATAGCGATATACCAGATTTTTTGGCATCAATATTCAACCGGGCCACAAAGCTTGGCCTAGGCCAAGAAGATATTGCTGCCATATTCAAGGCTCTAGATGTGAACTCATAAACGGGCAAAATTAGATCACGCACGTATGTCTGCTTCCGAGGGGAAAGCGGCCATTATCGGCTATCGTTGCCATGTCGCAGAAGGGCCAACAGGAGACATTCGGGTGCACACGTCGCGGTGACTGTCCAATCTGCATCGTTGGGGTCGCCGTGGCTGTCGAATCTTTGGCCAATTGTGCCGATCGTCAAAAACATCTATATTTAATTGGTGAGCGGCTCATATACCCAACCCATGGAGGTGGTAATGAATAAGACTGGTCGCAGAAATCTGACTATTGCGTTATTTATTGGTCTGGCCTGCTGGAGCTCCCCAGCAGCTCGCGCTGGTAAGCTTAGCGATGCGGTGAAGGCCGATGACCTTCAGGGCATCCAGGCCTTGATTTCAAGCGGCTCTAATGTCAACGAACTTGACGACTTTGGGACCCCACTACACATGGCAGCTGCGCGAGGTTCTGTTGAAATCGTGAAACTGCTGATCGACGCTGGGGCCAATGTTGAAGCGGAAACGGCGGCCCCAAGCCAAAACAAAGCACATCCTTTGCATACAGCCGCCTACAGCAATCGAGCGACGGTCGCCGCTCTGTTGATTGAGCGTGGCGCGAAAGTGGATGCCCGCGATTCTCGAGGTTTCACGCCGTTGATGATTGCCGCGTCATCAGGCAACACGAAAGTCGCCGAACTGCTCCTACAGGCAGGTGCAGATCCGCTTGCCGAAGATTCAGGCGATCACGACATACCCATCTACGTTGCGGCGATGAACGGTCACGTCGACGTCGTCAAACTATTGCTATCGAAAGGTGTCAACGTCAACGTTCAGAATACTCACACTGGCGAGACGCCACTGTGGGTGGCGGCTATGGATGACCGTCTCGATGTCATGGAGTTTCTTCTCGCGAACGGCGCTGATCCAAACATTGCCAACAGCAGCGGCAAGGCACCCATCCACGTAGGCGGCAGCTCCAAGGCCAAGGATCTGCTGCGCAAATTTGGAGCGAAAGAGTAAACGGCTTGATCGTTATTCGGACGGCACGTAGATGGCCCAGTAGCGTGGTGCTCTCCCGCCGTGTTAGTTTCCGATTGTAAGCCGCAGGTCGCATAGTCGGGTGGGCGATATGTCTCTTATGGGTCATCAGCAGACCAACTAGTCGCCTGTGAACAATTCAATTTTCAGGCATAAAGTGGTCTGATTGCGCCAAAGAGTATCGCCAGCATTAGACGCAAAAGAAGCCTCAACCAGGTGAGGAGGAGACGGAAGTTGTATCCTGCGGCGGCGAGGATGG
>JANNUW010000313.1:0-5633 GCA_031414095.1 Hyphomicrobium sp.
CACCGAAGAGGGCGCGCGCCTTAATCGGCGCGTCGAAGTCTGGGTGCGCGATAATTGATTGTCGCCTAACGCAGTATAATCATCAGATCTTTCGCGCTGATCTGGCTGCCGATGCTGACGAGAATTTCCGCGACGTGGCCGTCGTGCAGCGCGTGAATCGTCGTCTCCATTTTCATGGCTTCGATGGTCAATAGAACGTCGCCGGCCTTGACGCTTTGGCCCACTTCGACGGCAATCGAGGAGACAGCGCCCGGCATGGGAGCGGCGACGTGATTGTCGTTGCCGTCTTCTGCTACACGGCGCGTTTGCCCGGTGACGGCCGCCGAGCGATTTGGCACCACGATGACACGCGGCTGGCCGTTCAACTCGAAGAAAACTTCGACCTGACCATCGGCACGCGTTTCGCCGACAGCCGTGAGCTGAATGACGATGGCCTTACCGCGCTCGATCTCGACAGTGATTTCGTCGGCCGGCTTCATGCCGTAGAAGAACACCGGCGTCGGCAGCGCCGACAGCGGACCATACTTTGCGTGGACCGCGCAAAATTCCGTGAAGACTTTTGGATACATGAGATAGGCGGCGAACTCGTCGTCATCGATGGCGCGACCGCACTTCTTTTCGGCTTCGCTGCGCTCGGCGGCGAGATCGGCTTCGGCCAGCAGCGAGCCAGGCCGCACGCTAAAGGGCTGCTCGTCTTTGAGCGCCTTCTTTTGCAGCCCAGCGGGCCAACCCCCCGGCGGTTGGCCAAGATCACCGCGCAGCATTTCAATGACCGACGTCGGAAACGTCACATCGGTCCCGGCATCCAAGACCTGAGACACCGAGAGATTTTGCGTGACCATCATCAAAGCCATATCGCCGACGACTTTCGACGACGGCGTGACTTTGACAATGTCGCCAAACAGCTCGTTGGCGGCACGGTAGGCTGAAGCAACCTCGTGCCAGCGCGTTTCAAGCCCCAGCGAGCGCGCCTGCTCCTTGAGGTTGGTGAACTGTCCGCCTGGCATTTCGTGCAGGTAAACTTCCGAGGCGCCCGACATCTGGCCGCTCTCGAAGGCCGCATACTGCGCGCGCACGCTTTCCCAATAGCCATTGATGCTGCGAATGGCGGACGCGTCGAGGCCCGCGTCGCGCGGAGATCGTGCAACGGCTTCGACGATGGAGCCCAGGCACGGCTGAGATGTGCTGCCGCTCATCGCGTCCATGGCTGCGTCGATGGCATCAGCACCCGCGTCGATAGCCGCCAAGACGGTTGCCGCCGAAATGCCGGTGGTGTCGTGCGTGTGCAGGTGGACGGGCAGATCCGTTTCCTGCTTCAAGGCTTTCACCAGCACGCGCGCGGCCTCCGGCTTCAACAGCCCAGCCATGTCTTTGATGCCGAGAATATGGACGCCGGCCTGCTCCAGCTCCTTGGCGAGGCCGACGTAATATCTGAGCGAATACTTCGCCCGTTCGGGATTGAGAATGTCGCCCGTATAGCAGATGGCCCCTTGCGCCAATTTTCCGCTCTCGCACACGGCATCGATCGAGACCCGCATGTTCTCGACCCAGTTGAAGCAATCGAAAATGCGAAACAGGTCCATGCCCGCGCCCGCTGCCTGTTGGACGAACAGGCGCACGACGTTGTCGGGATAGTTGGTGTAGCCGACGCCGTTGGAGCCGCGCAGCAGCATTTGCGTCAAGACATTCGGCAGTTTTTCGCGGATCAGCGCGAGGCGTTCCCAGGGATCTTCCCGCAAGTAGCGCATGGCGACATCGAACGTCGCGCCACCCCAGCATTCGAGCGACAGCAGTTGCGGCAGCCCGCGCGCATAGCTGTCGACGATCACCGCTATGTCGCGTGTCCGCATGCGCGTCGCGAGCAGAGACTGATGCGCGTCACGCAAGGTCGTGTCGGTGATGAGGATGCGGTCTTGTGCCTTCATCCACTGAGCAAATCCGGCCGGACCTTTGGCCTTGAGGATTTGCCGTGTGCCCGCGACCGGGGTCTCGTTGAAGACGGGCACTCTTGGCGCGCGGATGCTCGCCGCCGGTTTTACCCGGTCTTTGGTTTCAGGGTGTCCGTTGACGGTGACGTCGGCGATCCAGGTCAGCAGTTTAGAGGCGCGGTCCTGGCGGGCTGGAAATTCGAACAGCTCTGGCGTGTCGTCGATGAAGCGCGTCGTATAGTCGTTGGCGCGAAAGCGCGGGTGCGCGACGACATTGTGCAGGAAGGCGAGATTGGTCGCGACCCCGCGGATGCGATATTCGAGCAGCGCCCGGTTCATGCGGTCAATGACCTCGTCGGAGGTCGGCGCCCAGGCCGTCAGCTTTTCCAGAAGCGGGTCGTAATAGCGGGTGACGACCGCGCCCGAAAAGGCGGTGCCGCCGTCTATGCGGATGCCAAAGCCCATGGCGCCGCGGTAGGCGCTGATACGGCCAAAGTCGGGAATGAAATTGTTTTCCGGGTTTTCCGTCGTGATGCGGCACTGGATGGCGTGGCCGTTGAGCCCGATCGCATCTTGCGCCGGGATGCCGGTTTGCCAATGACCGTCTTCGCCTCTGGCGCCGATCTCTCCGCCTTCGAGAATTTTTATCTGAGCCTTGACGATGTCGAGGCCGGTGACGACCTCGGTTACGGTATGCTCGACCTGGATGCGCGGATTGACCTCGATAAAATAGAAGGCGCCCGTATCGGTGTCGAAAAGGAACTCGACCGTGCCAGCGCCCACGTAATCTGTGGTGCGGCCGATCTTGAGAGCGGCTTCGCACAGTTGGCGGCGCGTATCGGCGTCGAGATAAGGTGCGGGCGCGCGTTCAACGAGTTTTTGATTGCGCCGTTGGATAGAGCATTCGCGCTCGAACAGATGCACGACGTTGCCGTGCTGGTCGCCGAGGATCTGCACTTCGACGTGGCGCGCGTTGCGGATGAGCTTTTCGAGATAAACTTCGTCCTTGCCGAACGCGGCGCGCGCCTCGCGGCGGCCGATCATGACGCTGTCGAGAAGTTCGCCGTCGTTTTCGATGACGCGCATGCCGCGCCCGCCGCCGCCCCAGGAGGCTTTCAACATCACCGGATAGCCAACCGCCAAAGCCGCAGCCTTTATCGCGGCCGGATCGTCGGGCAGTGGTGGGCTCGCCGGCATGACGGGCGCACCGCACGCTTGTGCAAGATTGCGCGCATCGACCTTGTTGCCGAGCGTGCGCATGGTCTGCGGCGAGGGCCCGATGAAAATGATGCCAGCGTCCGCGCAGGCCTGCGCGAACTCGGCGCTCTCAGACAAAAATCCGTAGCCTGGATGGATGGCGTCGGCGCGCGCGTCCTTCGCGACACGCAGCACTTCGTCTATCGAGAGGTACGCTTCGAGCGGGCCCTTGCCGCGTCCTATTATAAAGGCTTCATCGGCCTTGAAGCGATGCAGCGACAGGCGGTCCTGCTCGGCATAGACTGCGATCGTCCGAATGCCGAGCTCAGTGGCCGCACGAAAAACGCGGATCGCGATTTCGGAGCGATTGGCGACAAGAAGGCGTTTGATTTTCCTGTCCATCTGACATGTCCTGTCGGGCGCCCCGGCCCCTCAATTGGCCTCTTACTTGATACCGCGTTGGATTTTGGCGGCAACGACCGTGTTCTGCAAGAGGCACGCGATGGTCATGGGGCCGACGCCGCCGGGAACCGGCGTGATGGCGCCCGCGACTTCAGCGCATTCGTCGTAAGCGACGTCGCCGACGAGCTTGGTTTTACCCTCAGCACCCGGAACGCGGTTGATGCCGACATCGATGACGATGGCGCCGGGCTTGATCCAGTCGCGCTTGACGAGTTCGGGAATGCCGACGGCGGCCACGAGAATGTCGGCTGTGCGGCACACGCCCGGCAAATC
Source organism: Hyphomicrobium sp. (assembly GCA_031414095.1). GTDB lineage: Bacteria > Pseudomonadota > Alphaproteobacteria > Rhizobiales > Hyphomicrobiaceae > JANNFX01. The sequence continues at coordinate 3,861 of JANNUW010000313.1, forward strand.
CTTGGTCTTGGAATGCGCGATCGTCACGGTGCAGCTTTCGCGCAAGAGTAGGGCCGCCATCGGCTTGCCGACGATGTTTGAGCGCCCGATGACGACGGCATGCAGGCCAGCCAGCGAGGGAACGACGCTTTTCGCCAGGATTGCCGAACCCGTCGGCGTGCAGGGGACCAGCGCGCGCTCACCAATCCACAGGCGGCCGACGTTGACGGGATGGAAGCCGTCGACATCCTTGTCGGGGTGGATGGCGTTCAACACGCGCTCGGCGTTGACGTGCTTGGGCAAAGGCAACTGGACGAGAATGCCGTTGACGTCGGTGCTGCGGTTGAGATTTTCGACGAGCGCCAGGATATCGGCTTCTGACGTATCTGCCGGCAATTTGTGCTCGATCGAGTTCATGCCGCATTCGATGGTCTGCAGACCCTTGTTCTTGACGTAGACCTTGCTCGCGGGGTCTTCACCGACGAGAACCACCGCCAGCCCGGGCGTAAAGCCGTGCTCTGTGCGCAGCGCGGCGACATCTTTAGCGACCTGCGCTCTGACTTCGGCGGCAACGGCTTTGCCGTCAATTACGCGGGCTTTCATGTCTGCAGTCCTTTTGGCTGGATGGGTGATTTCAAGGCTGTGCGGCCGTCGGTCTCGAAGTGCTCGAGGGAAGTTTTTCTGGTTGTCAGGATACTTATTCTGGATGTCACCATAGCGTCGAGTGCATGGCAATCACTAGCGACCGAGAACGATTTGACGCGCGACTTGGCGCCCGAGATCAGCTGCACGTTCGTTCGGGCGACGGCAAGCCAACGGGCGAGTACATCGCGAACGGCGTCGTTCGCCTCGCCGTCGGCTGGCACGGCGCGAACCGTGACGGCAAGGGCTGGACCCTGCGCTGTTTGTACGATCCCCTCGACGGCATCTTTGGACGATTTCACGGTGACGCGCACGCGCACGATGACGCAACCAGAGCCGCGCGTCCACAACTCGCCCGCGCGTGAGCTCACAGGAAAATTTTGGCGATGTTGGGCAGGATGACACTTTGAATAAACATGAGGCCAAACAGCAGCACGATGGGCGAGATATCGATGGCGCCGAGGTTTGGCATCATGCGCCGGATGGGGGCCAGCACCGGTTCGGTCACGGCGTTGAGCAGATGCCAGATCTGCTGGACCATCGGATTGCGGCCGTTGATGACGTTGAACGCGAGCAGCCAGCCCATAATGACGGCTGCAAAAATGATGTACGTGTACCAGGTGATAAGCATGCTTATAAAGCCAAGCAATTCAATCATGTGACCCCGCGATTGGTGGCATCTGCCGCTCATCCACCTGTATCGGCCCCACGGCAAAGCTGCAAGGGTGCGTGTTGGTGAAGGTGTGGGCTGACGGGTCAGGAAGCCAGGTCAAAGTCCATTGTTGTGTGAGCAACGGCGCGTGTGAGAGGTGGTCTCGAAACAGCCGCGCAGCTTACCCCTTTGGGCGGTAGCCGCGGCCACCGGGCTCATCGCTGTCGTCGCCGGCGTCGTCATTGCTGCCCGCGATCCCGTAGCCGTCGCCGAGCCAGCGCGCGAGGTCGATGTCCTTGCAGCGCTTTGAACAAAACGGCCGCATGTCGTAGGCCGTTGCCGCCTTACAGATCGGGCAGCGCGTCTTCAACGGATTTGCAGGCGCGTCACTCATCACTTCTACTTTCCCGCGCATGGCGGCCGGCTCGACGAAGGAGAGTCGCCATGCGCAACTAATACGTATCGGTACCGGCTTCGGCGGCGCGCAGCCAGTTGAAGTG
>JANNUW010000314.1:0-5047 GCA_031414095.1 Hyphomicrobium sp.
GGTCCCCTGTTCAAGCCAGGGAGGCGGTACCATTGTTTTTCAAGGGGTTAGACGGCTTGGGTCGGGCCAGGGAAATTAAAGGTCCCGGCATCTTATAGCTCGAGCAGCTCCAAGACGCCACTTACCGGTGCTCGATGGAGCCCAGATGAGCACACGCCAAAAAATTCTCGATCTCAATGCGTTCGACATGGCGTCTGCTGCCGGGCTCGATCCTGCCACAGCTGAACTCTTGAGGCGCCGCAAGCGCACGTTTGGCCCGACCTCAATGCTGTTTTATGAGCGGCCCCTCAATCTGGTGCGGGGTGAGGGCGTATGGCTCTACGCTGCCGATGGCACGCGGTATCTCGACGCCTATAACAACGTGCCCTCCGTTGGCCATTGCCATCCGGCCGTTGTAGAGGCTGTTGCGCGGCAGATGGCGACGCTCAACACCCATACCCGTTATCTCTACGACATCGTCTACACGTATGCGGAACGGCTGCTCGCCACGTTTCCAGCCGAGCTTGGAAATATCGTCTTCACGTGTACCGGCAGCGAGAGCGTCGACCTTGCGTTGCGAATCGCGCGCACCGTCACCGGTGGGACCGGCTTCATCGCCACGCGCAACGCCTATCACGGCAACACCACGACCGCGACGGAGGTCTCGCCTTCGTCGGCAAGTGCGGTCAATCCAAGCCGCGATATTTTCCTCGTTGCCGCTCCCGACACTTATCGCGAGCCGGGAGGGGCGGCCGAACGCCGTTTTGTCGAAGACGTCGCCATGGCGCTGGAATTGATGAAGACCAACGGCATACGCCCCGCCGGTATGATCGCCGACAGCATTCTATCGAGTGACGGCGTGTATCCGGGCGTACCGGGATTTCTAAGCGAGGCGGCGGCCCTGGTGCGTGACGCGGGCGGGCTATATATCGCCGACGAAGTGCAGCCAGGTTTCGCGCGAACCGGCGAGCACATGTGGGGCTTCGGGCGCCATGGCATGGTTCCCGACATGGTGGTCATGGGCAAGCCCATGGGCAACGGCTATCCCGTCGGCGGCGTCGCGATAAAGCCCAGACTGCTCGCACAATTCGGTTCCCAGTGCGGTTACTTTAATACGTTCGGCGGCAGCCCCGTTGCCGCGGCGGCCGGACTTGCTGTGCTCGACATCATCGAGACCGAGAACTTGGCGAGCAACGCCCGGGAGACCGGCGCCTATCTTCTGTCGGGCCTCAAAGCGCTTGCCGAGCGTCATGCGTGCATTGGCGACGTGCGCGGTGCCGGACTCTACATCGGGGTCGAGTTTGTGACCGATGCCGCCTCCAAGCAGCCAGACCGCGCCGCCGCGGTGTTCGCCATCAACGCGCTTCGTGAACGTGGAATTCTCGGCGGCACGGCTGGCGAGCACGGCAACGTCTGGAAGATCCGTCCGCCTCTGTGCTTCAAGACCGAGCACGCCGATATGCTGATCGATGGCTTAGCTAGTGTTCTGGACATGATCGACACGCCGTGAGGCAGCCTGCGTTTGCATTATTCCTGGCTTAAATTTTCGTTCCGCCCTCACCCGGATGCTCGCCGGCCCGTTGGCGGAAGAGGGCGACGCAGAGGATCATCGCGACGGCTAGAACCGCTGAGGCCTGGATGCGGTCGAAATTCAGGCCGCCCTTATCGAGCGGCTTATCGAGCAGATCGCCTAAGGTGGCACCCAACGGCCGGGTCAGGATGAACGCACTCCAGAACAAAATCGCGTGTGAAATAGACGTGAAATAATACAGGGCGGCGACGATCGCGAGGGCGGCACCGAATACGAGTGCGCCACCGTCATAGCCAAGGCCGTTGGTGTCGGCGGTCCAATCGCCCAACGCGGTTCCAAGAGTTTGGGAAAAGAGGATGGTCGCCCAGTAGAAGCGCTCGACGCGCGGCGTGGTGATGGTTTCAACAGCGACCGACCCTTCCGATCTGTACCAGACGGCGAGCGAGGCCATCAGCAGAGCGAGCAGGATCGCCGATCCGCCTGCGTAACCGATGCCGAGCGAGCGCGTCGCGTAATCGGCCATGGTCGTGCCGGCGGTTGTCGTTGCGACCACGACAGCCCAGTAGAGATAGGGATGAAACGATCTGGCGGCGATCTGCGCCGCGACGGCCACCGCAAAAATGCCGATGAAAAGAATGCTGCTCAGCGCATAACCCCAGTCGAGCGTCATCGAGACCGCGTCGCCGCCGGTCTCGCCCAGGGTGGTCGCAATGATCTTGATGATCCAAAAGCCCAACGTCACTTCGGGAACTTTGCTCAGGGCGTTCGATCCGTCCATCGTGGTGATGTTCCTGTTGGCGCGTTGGCTGGTGGCAACTTAGGCGTGAAGCGATAACCGGTATCTCGATGGGCGGTCAGGATTATTTCAAAAACTGGAAAATGCAGACGTTATCCCCGCGCTGACCCAGTCCTCTATACTGAAATGTTTTCCAAATTTTTCCCTGTAACTTATTGTTATTTATGGAAATTATAAAGAACTACCCGTTGACAGCGTTACGTTGCTTGTGTAGTATTTATGTATGGTTCGAAATGTGCGTCGAGCACGCTGCCAAGCGCGGCGTCTCCGCAAACTCCAATCCACCATCACATCTTGGAATGGTCAGCGGCATGCACGTCGATGATGCCACGTGGGCTGAGATTCGGCGTCTTCACGAAACGACGAACGAGTCCCATGAGCGGTTGGCCTACCGCTTCGAAGTCGGCGAAACCACGATTAGGCGCCGATCCTTCAAAGAAGCGTGGGGCCCCCGGCCGCCACGTCCAAACGTCACGCCGCGCCCGCTCGTTGTGGCCGTTGCGCCCGCAGTTTTAGATCCCGCGGAGATCATACGGCCCAAGCGCGCCGAGCGTAAGGCGCCCGATACGCCCGAAGCGCGCATCGCGCGTTTTTTTCACCTGATCGATATTCAACTCGACAATCTGGAGACACTCATGACGACCGGCGAAACCCTCTCGGCGGAGGACGAATTGCGCAAGGCGAATTATTTCAAGACCATCGTCGGCAATCTGGAAAAAGTCACCGAAGCGTCAAGGTGATCGCGGCGGGCAATGAACAGGCGCAAGGAGCGGCCACGGGTGACAGACATCTCAAAGCCGAAAAGCTCCGTCGCGACATTGCGCAACGCCTGGAACGTCTCAACGCGCAATGGAACGCTCAAACAAAGCCTGAATGAATTGTCGCTCGAAGAACTCGAGCACCATTTGACGGATTGGCCATTCTGGGCGCGGCCCGATCAACTTCCACCTGAGTCCGGCGCCGGCCCTGAAGCGTGGCGCGTTTGGCTCATTCTCGGCGGACGCGGTGCCGGCAAGACGCGCGCTGGCGCGGAATGGATTCGCCACAAGGCGCTGGGCTTACCGTTTCGCGATGGCGTTGAAAGAACGGAGCCAGCCACGCGCATCGCGCTCGTCGGTGAAACGCTGGGCGAAGTTCGCCGCGTCATGATCGAGGGCACGTCGGGGTTGCTCGCCATCCATGCCGACGATGAGCGGCCTCACTTCGAGAGTTCAAAGCAGCAAGTGACTTGGCCCAATGGCACGGTCGCACAAATGTTTTCCGCCGAAGATGCCGACAGCCTGCGCGGGCCCCAGTTCGATGCCGCCTGGTGCGATGAGATCGCCAAGTGGCGCGACGCGACACGCGTCTGGGACATGCTGCAGTTCGGGCTGCGCTTAGGGACAGCGCCCCAAGTCGTCGTCACCACCACGCCGCGGCCTATCGAAATTCTGCAAAAACTGATTGACGATCCGTCGTGCACGGTCACGCGCGCCGCGACGCACGACAACGCAGCGCATCTGGCGCCATCTTTCATATCGGAAATGACGCGCCGCTATGCCGGCACCATCCTCGGGCGTCAGGAACTGATGGGCGAAATCATCGCCGATCAATCGGGCAGCCTGTGGCGGCGCGACTGGATCGACGCCGCGCGCGTCAAGGCCGCGCCCGACCTCACACGCATTGTGGTCGCGCTCGATCCCCCTGTCACGTCGACGGCAACGTCGGATGCGTGCGGAATGGTCGTCGCCGGCTTGGGAGAAGACGGGCGCGCTTACGTTCTCGCCGACCGCACGCTGCAAGGCCGCGAGCCGCATGTGTGGGCACGCGCCGCTATCGCGCTCTATCAGCACTATAAGGCCGACCGCATTGTCGCTGAAACGAACCAGGGCGGCGATCTCGTCGTCTCGGTGTTGCGCCAGATCGATGACGCGGTGCCCGTCCGAAAAGTTCACGCCACGCGCGGCAAGTGGTTGCGCGCGGAGCCCGTCGCCGCACTTTATGCCGAGGGCCGCATCGCGCACGTCGGCACGTTCGAACAACTTGAAGATCAGATGTGCTGCTTTGGCGCCGATGGAATGTCCGGTGGCCGCAGCCCCGACCGCCTCGATGCCCTCGTCTGGGCCATCACCGATCTCATGCTGAGCGGCACCGCGAAACCAAGTATCCGGCAGCTTTAATTTGCGCTTGGCGCGTTACGCCTCTCCCCTTGGGGAGAGGCCGGCGCGGCCCTTAAACTCAGGCGCATAGAACTGCGATTTCGGCCGCGCCGGGTGAGGGGGCGGTCTCTTGTCCCGATTACGCCCCCACACCCCAACCCACTCCCCAAGGGGAGTGGGGGGGCGCGCAACTCCCCACTCCTGCGTCCCCTGCCGAATTGGCGCGGAGCACCAAGCACTGAGCTCCTCACTCTGTTTGCGCTCGCGAGTGCGGCGGGGTGATGGATAATCAAGAAAGTCTCTCCTCATGCCGCGTATCACAGACGCGCTGGCCCGGCTGCTGCCGCGCTGGTCAACGCCGCTTGCCAATTCGCGTGTCGAGGAAAAGGCGAGCCGCGTGGGCGCGCTGCTGGCATTTGAAAACCTCGGGCGGCCGGTGTGGACGCCGCGCGACTACCAGGCCTTCGCGCGCGAAGGCTTCATGCAGAACGCCGTCGTCTATCGCTGCGTGCGCATGATCGCGGAAGCCGCCGCCTCGGTGCCGCTGCTCCTCTATGAGGGCGGCGTGGAACACGAGACCCATCCGCTCCTCGATCTCTTAGC
>JANNUW010000315.1:0-4668 GCA_031414095.1 Hyphomicrobium sp.
AGGGAACGAGGATTTCGTAATCCCATGACCACGCCAGAAATCTACCGCAGGGAGCTAGAACTCTTCAAAAGGGGATTATCCGGGGGGCAATAAAATCCGCGCGACAGGTGAGGCGGGCTGAACACCTCCCCTTAACCTTGCCATCCTAGGCGCTGGTGTCATTGACAGCACGACGTCAACTCCCGCATTAAGCAGGTGATCTTGCTATCCGGTGCCCAGCGCACTTTCATTGAGGCTGCACCATCTGGACGCACAGTTATCACTTTTTAAGATACCCGGTACAGCCTCCAATTCAGGCCGTGAACCGACTGTAGAGGCCTGCCACTTGAGTTCGAAAGACTAATTTTCGTTCGTCTAAAAGGGGTATATTGGGGGTATATAAAATCGTGGCGACGATTTTCCCAATCGCGCCCAAAAATCTACCGTGTGGCAGGCGGCTCGAGGCCACAAGGCCGCCCCTGGCACCGTACTAGCCAGGTCGCTATCCGGTTCCCAGAAGGTCTATATCCGGCTGGTATAAATATATGCCACGACACCACCAGTTTGAGTGCGCGCCGCCATGTGGACGGAGACTGCTTCGCGCTACAACAACGGGCATTAAGGGTACCTAAACTGCGAGCGAACTGTGGGCACAAGGGAATTGTGATATCGGGTAGTTTGCTTTGATTTGCAGTTGCACAACTGCCGAATAACTCGACTATGCCGCGGCCGCTATCCCCTCATTGCGGCGATTTTCGCTGATTTATTTGTGTCCGCCATGGGCGACAAGCGACCGAAGGCGACAAGTTGGACGCTGCGCCGTACACAAGGTTGCAACATCCCAAAGCACAAAGTCGCTGCGCGACAGCCCGCTGAGGCGGGCGCCCACGTGATGGAGTGGTAACCAGTTGAGAGAGTTACGATAACGCGGTGGCGAGTCGTGTCCTGAGATCGAGGTCCCTGCAACCTCACTCAGGAGTTCCGCCATGTCGTGCGTTGGCGCTTCTCCGACACCGCCGAACGAGCAAGGGGTTGGCACCGTCATGGCGGTGTCCGAGAAACCTGCACAAGTGCGGAAGTTTGCATTCGGCGCACCGGCGTACCCGGCGATCGACGCGCCATTCCACAAGCGAGCATGAGCGATTTTGTATTTACGAACCGGCCGCCGCGGTCGATCAAGTCAGCCATCTGGGGCATTGCGTCCGTGCTAGGGTCGTGAGCCGATCCAAGTTTCAGGTCGCAAGCTCGAGGCTCGTCTTTCCTGCGGAGCCTAGCGGAGCGCTTTGGTTCGCCACCCTGCCGTCATTGGCGCAAACATCAATCATGACGCTGTCCGAATATTGGGGACACCGCGACGATCGCCTGCACACGAACCAGCGCAACGTCGATGTGCTCGACACCGTGGCACGGGCCGATCCCGTACGCGCACCGGCGGTAACAGCTCGGCCGCATTCGACAACAGCGAGCCTTGAGGCGGCGGCGATCGGCGAGGCAGTTGATCGCGCCGGCGCGCGGCGATGGGATTGGCGCGACGGCACCGACTACGCGCCCTACGAGGGCTTCGAGGTCGCGGGCTGGCCGGTCACCACCATCGTGCGCGACCAAGCGATCGGCGCCGATGACAGGCTCGTCGGCGGACGGGGTAGGGCCTGAATGTCGCGCACCGACTTCCGACTATGCCCGCCCGGGGGCCCGGGCCTGAAGGCCCATGAGGCTTGTCGCGAGAGCCAGGAGGCCACGGTCGCTGCCGCGCGGACCGGCGATGGAGAGGCCGAGCGGCAGGCTATCGATGCTCGCCAGCGGCAGGCTTATCTGCGGTAGGCCGTTGAGGCCGGCGATACAGAGGAGGCGCATGGCCTGCTCGCGATACTCGACCTCGATCTTGTCGATCGGGCTGTTGAGGAGCGGAGCCACGCGCGGCGACGACGGCAGGCAGAGCACATCGCTTGGTCGCAGACGTGCGCGGACGCTCGCCTCGATGTCGCGGCGCGCAGCCCTCGCCTCGGCAACGGCTTCCGATTGCAGGCTCGACGCCCACGCCATGCGCTCCTTGATGCCGGGGCCGAGTGCCGGCTTCGCACTCTGGATCCACGCACCATGATTGCCCCATACCTCGGACGCCTGGATGGTCTTGAAGACCTCGAACCAGTCGGCGAGGCGCGAGCCACTCATGTCGAGCTCAACCCGTTCCGGCAGCAGCCTGCGCAAGCACTCGACGGCTGGCCGCAGTGCGCTCTCGACGGCGGGCTCGACAAGGTCGAAGGCATCCCGCAGCAGCACCAGTCGGCGCGGCGCCGCCGGCGTCGGATCAGGGCCGAGCAGCACCTCGCCGACGCGCTCAAGAATAGCTGCATCACGCGCGAACCAGCCGGCGACGTCGAAGCTCGGGCCGAACGGGATGGCGCCCTCAAGCGAGATGCGGCCATGCGTCGGCCGGATGCCGAGGATGCCGCAATAGCTCGCCGGGATTCGTACCGAGCCGCCGCAGTCTGTGCCGATGGCAAAGTCGACGAGGCCACCTGCAACGGCTGCCGCCGAGCCGTTCGACGAGCCGCCGGGAATGCGTCCCGGCGCGTTGACGTTGGCGGGCGTGCCGTGGTGCACGTTCTCGCCGGTGAGGCTGTAGCAGAGCTCGTCGCAATGCGCCTTTGCGGTCATCGATGCGCCGGCGGCGAGCAGGTGCTGCACAACGTTTGCAGTCGCCTTGGGCACCGGTTGCGAGGCGAGCCAGTCCGGCTGGCCAAAGCCGGTCGGCACGCCGGCGATGTGGAAGCAGTCCTTCACCGCGAAAGTCAGGCCCGCGAGCGGCCCATGCGCCGCCCCGGAAAGTGCCGCGTGATTGCGGTGGCAGAAGGCGTTGATCGGATCGTTGGGCGGCAACAGGGCAGTTGCCGGTGCGCTTGCCATGCTGTTGGCCTCCTTCAGCTCGGCCGATGCAGGACGGCTGGTTGGCGCGTCACCGTGCGCCGCCCGCGCTTGAAGGCCATCAGCACCGGCGACAGCTCGGCGACGGCCTGCTCGGGGCTCTCCGCGTCGATCACCACAAGGTCCGCCGCCTTGCCGACCTCGAGGCCATAGTCCTTGAGGTTCATCAGCCGCGCCGAGCGCGAGGTGATCATGTTGAAGCACTCGCGGATGTCACCGGCTGCGCCGACCTGAGCGATGTTGGCGTAGATGTTGGCCATGCGCATCAGCGAGCAGTCGCCGAATGGCGTGAAAGGGTTGAGCACGTTGTTGGTCGAGAGCGCGCAGTTGACGCCGTGGTGCAATAGCTTGTGTGCCTCAGTGACGCCGCGCATGACGCTGTGCTGCATGTGCCGACCCATCAAGTAGAGATCCGTCGACGGCAGCACGATCAGCGCGACGCCGGCATCGGCGAGGCGTTTTGCGCATTTCTGCAGCAACTCGGGCGGCGCTGCCGACAGCTTGGTGACATGGCCGATGGTGACCCGACCGCCCCATTTGTACTTCTCCGCCTGTTCGCAGACATAGAGCAGGTCGAGGTTGTCGGCGCTCGGAGCGAAATCGAGATGCATATCGACGTCGATGTCGAACTCGCGCGCCAGCTCGAAGATGCGGTCGATCTGGCCGTGCGGGCTCGAGTCGGTATAGGGCGCCGCGCCGATCACCTTGCCGCCGCTCTTTAGCGCCTCGATCATCAGCTCCTCGGTTCCCGGATTGTTGAGGAGCCCCTCTTGCGGGAAGATGCAGATCTCGATGTCGATCGCCCAGCCGTACTCTTTGATCAGCGGCCGTACGCCTTCCAGCCCCCTGAGCGCGATGCCGGGATCGACCTCGAGCTGGGTGCGCATATGCGTAGTACCGTTGAGGATGCAACGCTCGAGCGTACGCTTCGCCCGGGTGTAGACATCCTCCGGCGTGAAGGACTTCTTGGCCTTGGCAACCTCCTGGATCGCCTCATCGAGGTCGCCCTTGTCGGCGCGGCAACGGCCAAGAATATTCGATTTATCGAGATGGATGTGCGTCTCGATCAAGCCGGACGAGACCAGGCGACCGCCGACGTCGATCGTCTCGCCTTCGGCGGCGAGGCTCGGCGCGATAACGGCGATGCGGCCGGCCGCGATGCCGATGTCGGCGAGCCGCACCTCAGCGCCGAGCAAGCGCGCATTGCGTAAGATGAGATCCATCGCCATCGCCTCTGGTTATTCGGTCCTATCGGTCAAGCCCGCATTCGGACCGCCGCTTGCCTGACCGCGGCGCTCACACCGGCGCTGGCGTGCGCCGCTTGAAGTCCTCGACCATGGCGTCGAGCGTGACGAAGCGAACGCCCGGCTGAGCCATCATATGCGCGATCAGCCGTTCGAGCATCAGCAACACCTGCGGACGGCCCGAGACGTCGGGATGGATGGTCATCGGGAATACCGCATAGTCGTGCTCGCGATAAACCCACTCGAAGATATCGCGCCAGAGCTCCTCCATCTGCCGTGGCGTCACGTAGCCGTGGCTATTGGGGAACTTCTTGATGAACATCATCGGGGGCAGGTCGTCGAGATGCCAACTTGCCGGAACTTCGACGAGGCGCGTCGGCTTTCCGCGCCGAAACGGCTTCATCCAGGTTGCGGCCGGTTTCGAATAGTCGATCGGCGTCCACTCCTCGCCGACGTGCACATAGTAGGGATGACAATCCTGGTGCATCAGCGAGTGGTCGTAGCCGATGTTGTTCTTGAG
>JANNUW010000316.1:0-9606 GCA_031414095.1 Hyphomicrobium sp.
CTGGCGCCCGAGCCGTCTTTGACGGAAACGGAGAACGTGTCGGCGCCGTTGTAGTTTGCCCCACCCTGATAGGTGTACTGGCCGGTCTGCGCGTCGAGTGTCAGCGTGCCGTGCGCCGGGCCTTGCTGAACCGTGAAGCCGAGCGTATCGCCATCGGCATCGCTCGCGACGACCTGTCCGCTGACCGAGGCATCTTCCAGCATCGTGTGCGAAACTGCCGGGGAAGCGACGGCCGGTGCGTCGTTGACGGCGGCGATACCGACGATGATCTGCTGCACGGCGCTGGCGCCCGAGCCGTCTTTGACGGAAACGGAGAACGTGTCGGCGCCGTTGTAGTTTGCCCCACCCTGATAGGTGTACTGGCCGGTCTGCGCGTCGAGTGTCAGCGTGCCGTGCGCCGGACCTTGTGCAACCGTGAAGCCGAGCGTATCGCCGTCGACGTCGCTGGCGAGAACTTGGCCGCCGATCGAGGCATCTTCGAGCATCGTGTGCGAAACTGCCGGGGAAGCGACGGCCGGTGCGTCGTTGACGGCAGCAACCGGTCCAAGCACGAGAGCCGCCGAGGCGACACCTCCCTTGCCGTCAGTGATCGTGTAGGTCGCAACCGGTACCGCGCCGTTGTAGTTGGCATCCGGCGTAAACGTGTAGGAGCCGTTGCCGTTAATGACGAGTGAGCCCACTCCTGAGATCGCCGTTGCCGCACCGGCGGCGACTGAGCCCGCGACGCCGGCGACCGAGTATCCGGTGACGCTCAGCACATTGCCGTCGGCATCGGTATCGTTGCTCAGCACATTGCCGGAGACGATCGTGTCTTCCTGCGCCGTGACGACGTCGCTATGCGCGACGGGCACCGCATTCAGCATCGACGACAGGGCGACGACGTTGCCATCCTGCTTCAACGTGATCGTTTCTGTGCCCGAGATCGTGAGGCCGAGCGATGCGAAGGTAAATGAGGTTCCGGTCGTCTGCTGAGTTAACGCGGTGAGGCCGCCTGCATTGGCAAGCTGCTGATCCATGTAGCTTTGATAGGCAGCGAAGTCGGCTTTGAGAGCAGGTGTTACGTCGGCTGTGGTGAAGCGCAGTTCCAGCGTGTCGTTGCCAGCGCCGCCAGTGATGATGTCGCCGCCTTCGCCAACCGTCACGATGAAAGTATCGTCGCCGATGCCGCCGGTCAGTTTGTCGGCGCCCATGCCGCCGTCGAGCACGTCGTTGCCGCCGTCGCCGAACATGTTGTCATTGCCGTTGCCGCCGTAAATGGCGTCGTTGTCGCCGCCGCCGAAGAAGCCGTCGTTGCCGTCGCCGCCGTAGAGGGTGTCCTTGCCCGCGTCACCCGTCAGTGTGTCGTCGCCGAGATTGCCGTAGAGAATATCGTCGCCGGCTTCGCCGTTGATGGCGTCGTTGCCGTCTTCGCCGTAGACGATATCGTTGCCCGAGCCCGAGCGGATTTTATCGTTGCCGGCGCCGCCATAAATTTCATCGTCCACGATTCCGGTCGTGATCGTGAACGTGTCCGCCGCTGCGGTACCCATATATTTGGCCATAATAAGTAAATCCCACGCGAACCTGATCGAGCATGGGAGCAAATTACGCCCTAGCCTGCTGAAGAACCGTTGCGAGGGATGCTAAAGTTTTATCGATATCGCGGATATTTTTTCTTAACCATGCCGCGCGAGAACCCCAGCCGGTTCCGCTACGCTGCGTTCCCGGCCAAGCACGCAGGCTACGCCGTGCATTGAGCCGGGACCACGTCCCTTATTGTATGGACGTGATCCCGGATAACTGCCGGCCTAACGGCCCAGCAGTTTCCGGGAAAGAACAATTCTCATTTAGCGGCCGCCTTTGCGGGCCAGCCGTTGACGGTGAGCGAGCCATCGCGCACCGACACTTTGACGGTGTCGCCATCCTTGACGCCGCCAGCCAGAATTTGTTCGGCGAGCGGGTCTTGGACGTTACGTTGAATGACGCGCTTGAGGGGGCGCGCACCGTAGGCGGTGTCATAGCCGCGGTTGGCGAGCCACGTGCGGGCCGCATCGTCGAGCTCGATCGTGATCTTGCGATCGGCCAGCAACTTGCGCAGGCGCTCCATCTGAATATCGACAATAGCGCCCATTTCATCGCGTTGCAGACGATGGAAGAGAATGATCTCATCAAGACGGTTCAAAAATTCCGGCCGGAAGCGCGTGCGGACTTCCGCCAGAACTTCGTCCCGCACAGCCTCGGTGTCTTCACCCTCCTTTTGGTTGACGAGATAATCCGAGCCTATGTTCGACGTCAAAATAATGAGTGTGTTTTTAAAGTCGACCGTGCGGCCCTGTCCGTCCGTTAAGCGGCCATCATCGAGCACCTGCAACAACACATTGAAAACGTCGGGATGCGCTTTTTCGATTTCGTCGAACAGGATGACCTGATAGGGCCGCCGCCGTACCGCCTCTGTCAGCGCGCCGCCTTCCTCGTAGCCGACATAACCTGGTGGCGCGCCGATGAGGCGGGCAACCGAGTGTTTTTCCATGTATTCGCTCATGTCCATGCGGACCATGGCGCTATCATCGTCGAAAAGGAAGTGCGCGAGCGCCTTGGTGAGTTCGGTCTTGCCAACGCCGGTCGGACCTAAAAACATGAATGAGCCCATGGGGCGGTTCGGGTCTTGCAGACCGGCACGCGCGCGGCGCACGGCAGTCGAGACAGCAATCGTTGCTTCTTTCTGGCCGATGACTCGCTTAGCGAGAGCGTCTTCCATCTTGAGAAGCTTGTCGCGCTCGCCTTCGAGCATCTTTTCGACGGGCACGCCCGTCCAGCGCGAGACGACGGCCGCGATTTGATCGGGAGTGACGGCTTCCTCTACCATCGCGCCGCCGGCCGTTGCCGTCTGCTCAATCGTTGAGATTTGCTTCTCGAGCTCGGGAATGTCGCGGTACTTCAGTTCGCCGGCGCGCACGAGATCGCCGCGCCGCTGCACCTGCTCAAGTTCGTTGCGGCGCGTTTCTAATTCTTCCTTCAATTTTTGCGCCGAACCGAGCTTTTGCTTTTCACCCTGCCAGCGCGTCGTCAACGATTCCGATTGCTCCTGCAGATCGGCAATCGACTTGTCGAGCTTCGCGAGCCGGTCTTTGGAGGCGGCATCGGTTTCCTTGCGCAGCGCTTCGCGCTCGATCATCATTTGCATCAGATCGCGGTCGATGGTGTCGAGTTCTTCAGGCTTGCTGTCCACCTGCATGCGCAGGCGCGAACCTGCCTCGTCCATAAGGTCGATGGCCTTGTCGGGCAGGAAGCGGTCGGTGATGTAACGGTTGGAAAGCGTCGCTGCCGCAACCAGCGCACTGTCGGTGATGCGCACGCCATGGTGCAGTTCGTACTTCTCTTTAAGGCCGCGCAGGATCGAGACCGTGTCTTCGACGGTCGGCTCGCCGATGAAGATAGGCTGGAAACGCCGCGCGAGGGCTGCATCTTTTTCGATGTTCTTTTTATACTCATCAAGCGTGGTGGCGCCGACGCAGTGCAGCTCTCCGCGTGCCAAAGCCGGTTTTAAGAGATTGCCCGCATCCATCGCGCCTTCGGATTTACCAGCGCCGACGATGGTGTGCAGTTCATCGATGAACAGGATGATGCCGCCCGCCGCCGACTGCACTTCGGACAGCACGTTCTTCAGCCGCTCCTCGAATTCACCGCGATACTTGGCGCCAGCAATCAGCGAGCCCATGTCGAGCGAGAGAAGCTTTTTGTCCTTGAGGCTTTCGGGCACGTCGCCTTTGATGATGCGCAGCGCCAAGCCTTCGGCGATGGCCGTCTTGCCCACGCCCGGTTCACCGATGAGCACAGGATTGTTCTTGGTCCGGCGCGAAAGAACTTGGATGGTGCGGCGGATCTCTTCGTCGCGCCCGATGACCGGATCGAGCTTGCCTTTGCTGGCCGCCTCCGTCAGGTCGCGCGTATAGCGCTTCAGAGCATCGTAGGCTTGCTCGGCCGATGCGCTGTCGGCCGTCCGGCCCTTGCGCAAATCGTTGATCGCGGCGTTGAGCTTGTCGGCCGTGAGTCCGGCATTGTTCAAGATGCGTCCAGCCTCGGCCGCCTTTTCGAGCGACAATGCGAGCAACAAACGCTCGGCGGTGACGAACTTGTCGCCAGCCTTGTCGGCGATTTTCTCCGCGGCCTCGAAAACGCGCGCTATTTCGGGCGAGACGTAAACTTGGCCTGATCCGCCGCTGACTTTTGCGCGCTTCTCAAGGGCGCGCTCAACGGCGGCAAGCGCCTCGCGCGAACGCCCGCCGGCCCGGTCGATGAGCCCGCTCGCCAGACCTTCCTCGTCATCGAGGAGCACTTTGAGCAAGTGCTCGGGGGAAAACTGCTGGTGGCCCTCGCGCAAAGCCAGCGCCTGACCGGACTGAACAAAGCCCTTGGAGCGGTCGGTGTAGCGTTCGAAATTCATGGGGCAATCCCTCGTTAGCACGCCGCCCCACCCCAAAGGCATGAGGACGGCGCCATCAGTATTCCGGCCGATATAGGGAGAAGCGCGCGTGGGAAAAAGGGGCGCTGGCTACTGCTGAAGCCTGATTACACTACGCCTCACACGAAAAAAGCCGGGCGATGCCCGGCTTTTTTGTACCATGTTGATCGGAACGGCGCCTATTCTTTGCCGCTGGTATCGTCGGCAGCTGGGGTCTCGTCGGCGCTTTCAACAACCGCCTCACGGCGCGGCCGGCGAACGGGCCGTCGCAGAAAGTCTGGCTGTTCGTGGGCCGGCACGGGCGCGGCGCGCGGTTCGCGACGCCGGACCGGCTCGACCGCCGCCGCATCGGCGATGGGGGCAGGAACGGGCGGCTGCCGGTCGACCACGTCTGAACGCTCGACACGCTCGGGCCGTTCGAACCTTTGCGGCTCTACGCGCGGCATAGCCGGCTGTTCGCCGCGGTCGAAACCGCGATCTGCGCCTTGGCGTTCGCTGCCACGCTCACTGCTGCGATCATTGTTACGATCATTGTTGCGATCATTATTACGATCTGGGCCGCGATCGGGCCGTTCAAAGCGCTCCGGCCGTCCATCGTGGCGCTGCGGCTGGTTGGAGTCACGCCGATTGTCGACACGGCCATCGCCACGCATTTCAGGTCGCGAGTCCGGTCCCCTGAAGTCCTGCCGGTCATTATTAAAACGACGCGGCTCACCGCCCTCTTGCCGGTCGCCCGGCTGACGGTCGCGATTGTTGTTATTGTTGTGACGGTTCGGCTGATGACGCGGCGCTTGGCTGTCACGGTTTGGCCGATCGTCGCCTCGGGGGCCATCGAACCGATGCGCGTCAAAGCCACCCGGTTGGGGCTCCTGCCCGCGTACGACTGATTGTTGGCCGTTGTCGTTGCCGAACTCATCACCGTCTTCGTCGTTGAATTCGCCGTCGACGGATGGATCGCCCGACGGCCGCGGACGCATGGCATTGGGGCCCGCAGGTCCGGTTTCGCCCTGCTGTTCGCGGTACGCGAGGATGATGCGGTAGTAGTGTTCGGCGTGCTGCAAGTAATTCTCGGCCAGCACCGGATCGCCAACCGAGTGCGCGTCGCGGGCGAGCGCCACGTATTTTTCCGCCACATGGGCCGGCGTGCCGCGGATTTTTACGTCCGGTCCGTTGCTCTCGAAGCTGCGCGTCAGCGGGTTCTGGCCGCCCTTGCGATTGTTATTACTGCTGTTGCCGTTGCTGTGGGCCTGATGATGGCTGCTGCCACCGCCGTTGTTATTGCGGCTGCGGCCTCTACGGTGCTGTTGTCCCTGCCTCATGGGCTCCATTCTCGGTCGTTGAACTCAGTTGTAAATTTGCTAAGTTTTCCGCGTTCGCAAGCGGCTCCGCTCTGCCGGCGCACCCCGTCTCTACGCCATTACGCAGGGCAGTCCGCATCTAGAAGACGAAGCGTTCATTCAGCGCTCACCCAACGCAGGACTTTGGTCCAACCGGCGCTAGATCTAACGCAGTTTCTTGACATACTCGTTGCGCGAACACGGACGGGCAGTGGCCAAGCCATTCCCCATTGCGGACGCATTTTCGAGTGGCGATATTCGCTCCTACAGCGAAATGCATTTGGACCAGAACAGTTGCAAGACTTAAACGCTCCCCGGGATGGGACGATGCCGCTCCCGAATAATCCCGCCTGCAATTGGCCCGCCTGCATCTGGCGCCGCCGATCAGTCCAATCTGAGATTTCAAACAAGCGCCGGATCCAGGGCCTGTTGGGCCGGATACTACAGCGATAAACGACGTTGTCAGCGCCTCATTGAAATACACATTACTCCGGAAACGCTTCCCATCCAAGGCTTTTTCTGCACAGGGTTAGTAATGTGTCTGCACTGCAACACAACGTCGATGTCCGCCCAAATCCTGCCAGGTTCTGATGGATCGAATTTGTTCGCGCAAAGTCGCGGCCGCGAGTGAAATCAGGTCGTTGGCTTGCCTGGCGCCGACTTCAAACAGCGCCGTCTGATAGGTTGGGTTAACGGCCAGCCCCGCTAAAATTTCGCGATATATTTCGAGCCCGTCTGGGCCTCCATCCAGGGCGGATAAGGGATCGTAAAGCCGCACGTCCGGCGGCAACGCTTCAAGTTCGCGACTGGCGATGTAGGGCTGGTTGGAAATCAGCAAATCGAAGGGCTGAGTGACGCCGTCGAGCGACTTTGCCTCTTGCCAGGCCGCGCGCGAGGAAAGCCCCAGAGCGTGAGCGTTGCGCTCCGCGACGGCAAGAGCGTCCCGGCTAATGTCGGTTCCCGTTCCGGTCGCATCGGGCAATTCGGCAAGTAGCGTCAGCAGCAGGCAACCGCTTCCCGTGCCGATGTCGACGATACGCAGGGGCCCGCGCCCGGTGTCGCGTGCGGCTACGAGTTCGAGGGCAGCGCCGATCAGCGTTTCGCTATCGGGGCGGGGATCGAGCGTCGCTTGCGTGATTTCAAATGTGCGTCCGTAAAACGCACGCTGGCCCAAAATGCGCGACACCGGCTCGTGCTTCGATCGCCGGATTGTAAAGCCGGCTAGGCAGTCGGCCTCGGCCGGCGACACAGGACGCGATGGCATCATCAGTGCCTGTTGTTTCGACAGGCGCAGCGCCGCGGGCACGAGGCTGCGTGCATCGGTGGACGCATTCTCGATGCCGGCTTCTGTCAGTGCCAGAGTCATGGCGCGCTGGGCCTGCGCAGCGGTTGTGTTCAGGTACACATTTCGCAATCCGGTCTCAGCCATTGTTTTCGAGTTCGGCCAGTTGGCTCGCCTGATCTTCCGTAATCAGCTGGCTGACAATTTCATCGAGCCCCTCGCCCTGCATGACCCGCTCGATATTGTGCAGAGTGAGATTTATGCGATGGTCGGTGACGCGCCCTTGCGGGAAATTATAGGTGCGGATGCGCTGCGAGCGGTCCCCCGAACCGACCTGCGACTTGCGCGCTTGCGAGCGCACACTGTCGACCTTCTCGCGCTCATAGTCGTAGAGCCGCGAGCGCAACACGGCCATCGCCAGTTTCAAATTTTGATGTTGCGATTTTTCAGCCGAAACAACCATGATGCCGGTTGGCAAATGCGTCAGGCGAATGGCGCTTTCGGTCTTGTTGACGTGCTGTCCGCCTGCGCCGCCTGCGCGCATGCGATCGACGCGGATGTCTTCCTGGCGCACGTCGATGTCGACCTCTTCGGCTTCGGGCAGTACTGCGACGGTGGCAGCCGACGTATGGATACGGCCGGCGTTCTCGGTTGCGGGAACGCGCTGCACCCGGTGGACGCCGCTTTCGTATTTCAGTTTGGCGAACACGCCGGCGCCCGTCACCGAGGCGATGATTTCGCGATAGCCGCCAAGATCGTTTTCTGCAATCGAAATGACATCGACTTTCCAGCCGCGAAGATCGGCGAAGCGCACGTACATGCGAAACAGGTCGGCGGCAAACAGCGCGGCCTCGTCGCCGCCAGTGCCGGCGCGCACTTCAAGGATGGCGCTGCGCTCGTCGGCGGAATCCTTGGGCAGCAGTAAGACCTTGAGCGCCTGTTCGGACGCTTCGATCTGCGGTTTTAAGCCATCGAGTTCATCGCGGGCCATGTCCGCCATGTCGCCAGCCGCCGGATCGGCCAACATCGCGTGCAGGTCCGTAATCTCGGCTTCCATGGCGGCGTGCGCGCGGATTGCCGTCACGATAGGGCCGAGATCGGCAAACTCCTTGGTCAGCCGGGCATAAACCGTTTGGGCAACGCCCTGATTGAGCTCGGCTTGAATGGTTTCCCAGCGTTCGACGAGCTTTTCCAGTTTTTCTTTGGGCAGGCTCATTGAAAGCGGGCTCGCGTGTCGAAGCAATTTGGGGATGGGGAAAGCAGCCGCTGGCATCGGACGGCGCCAACGGGCAACGAAGCGGGCTTATAGGCTAACGCCGCGGGCTGGGCAATTTATCGGTTTTGCGCGTGCGCGGATCGCTAACCTCGATCCACATCAGACCGTTTTTGTGCGTTGCTGTTGAACGCAGCACATAGTCTTCGACCGATCTGAAAAAGCCAGAAATGGGCGCAGGCAGGCTCGACACGGCGGCGTTGAGCGGGTTGAGACCGCCAAACGAGACGATGCCCGTGAGCGGCAGCGACATCATGATCAGGCAACCGGCGATCGGCAGGCGCCACCGCGGCGCGATCCGTGAAGTCAGCGGCAGCGGCGGAATTCTCGCGATAACTGGGGAAAGCCGCTGCGAGAGGTGCGTCGTGAGCGATGCCGCCAGCTGCACGATCTGCTGCCAAGCCACTGAGGCCTGCGGCAAAGTCCGTTGCAACCGAGCCGGTGTTTTTCTATTTTCCTGGACCTTAGCGAGGGTGGGAATGGCTTTTTTTGGCCGGACTGCATTTGCCTGGGTGAGCAACGCGGACGGCGGCCGATTTTGTGCCGGAACCGCTGCCTGCAACGGCCTCGAGGCACCATTGGCCGGCTGAAAGCCGTTCGCCGCTAAGTGCACTGGCTTAGTGTCGAGAACCTGGGCATCGATAACCTTGGCGTCGAGCCCTTCGCGGATGGCCGCCAGCACGGGCCGCGGATCGATACCCGCAAGTGCCGTGAAGCCCGAGACTACGAGAACGGTTTCGGGCCAAGGCGGCAACCGGTCGTAATCGCCGTTTTCGAGCGCGTCGATCACCGAAGGGAATGTGTGCAGCCGTTGCGCCGCTTCCATCAGCGATAGATTGGAGACCTGCCGGATGCGGCGAAACAAAACGCCAGCTTCTTGATTGTTGAACGCGCCGTTTATAGCGCTGGCACTGGTGCTGAGTGTACTGCTGCGCTGAGAATGATCGGCCCGCTGCAAGCCGCGCGGCGCCAGCGCGGTCGGCCGAGGGAGGAGGCCCTGATTTTCTTTGATCGGCGCTAAACGCATACCACCCCGAAACGCACACCAACACAGCTTGACGCCACGACCCCCGGCCTCGCCGATGCAAGTGAAGCTAATAATTGCCGGGTTGTCAAAGGGCCTGTGAGACGAAGCATCGAGGGCGGCTTGTGCTCATTGTCGTCAAAGTGCTTTGACAGAGGGCACGCCCCCACACCCCAACCCACACCCCAAGGGGGGAGGGGGATTACATCGCCCCACCCGTCGGGAGGCTGGCGCACAACGTCGATGGCT
>JANNUW010000317.1:0-1336 GCA_031414095.1 Hyphomicrobium sp.
CCGGGTTGAAGCGGTTGTTCAAGCAGTTCTCGTTTCCGGGTGGCATTCCGAGCCACGTGTCGCCAGAGACGCCCGGCTCGATCCATGAGGGCGGCGAACTCGGCTATTCGCTGTCCCATGCCTTTGGTGCGGCTTTCGATAACCCCGATCTCATCGTCGCCTGTGTTGTCGGTGACGGTGAGGCGGAGACCGGTGCGCTCGCGACGAGCTGGCACTCCAACAAATTTCTCAATCCCGTCCATGACGGCGCGGTGCTGCCCATCCTTCACCTGAACGGATGGAAGATTGCGGGGCCGTCGGTGTTGGCACGCATTCCCCGCGACGAGTTGGAGGCCCTTTTTCGCGGCTATGGCTACACGCCCTATTTCGTCGAGGGCGACGATCCGGCGAAAATGCATCAGCTGATGGCCGCAACGCTGGACACGATCGTGGCCGACATTCGGCGCATCCAAAGCGACGCTCGAACGAACGGGTTCAGCCAGCGACCACGCTGGCCGATGATCATCCTGCGCTCGCCGAAGGGCTGGACCGGCCCCAAGGTCGTCGATGGTCAACCGACAGAAGGTACATTTCGCTCTCACCAGGTGCCAATGGGCGAGATGAACAAGCCCGGTCATTTGGAACAGCTGGAAAGCTGGATGCGCAGCTACCGGCCGGAGGAGCTATTCGACGCGACGGGCAAGTTGCGTCCGGAACTCGCGGACTTGGCGCCGAAGGGCAAGCGCCGCATGAGCGCCAATCCGCACGCTAACGGCGGTCTCCTGCTCCGCGACCTCAATCTGCCCGATTTCACGAACTATGCGGTCGAGGTGCCGACGCCCGGGGCTGTGAACGCCGAAGCCACCCGCGTCCAAGGCCAGTTCATCCGCGATGTCATAAAACTCAACCCCGAGAACTTCCGCGTGTTCTGCCCGGACGAGACGAACTCGAATCGCTGGAACGCCGTGTTCGAAGTGACAAATCGGAACTCTACCGCGGAAATAACTACTCTCGACGACCATGTCGCGCCTGATGGCCGTGTGATGGAAATGCTGAGCGAGCACCAATGCGAAGGCTGGTTGGAAGGTTATCTGCTCACCGGGCGCCACGGCTTCTTTCCTTGCTACGAGGCGTTCGTTCACATCATCGATTCGATGTTCAACCAGCACGCCAAGTGGCTGAAGGTGACGCGGGAGATTCCATGGCGCCGCCCGATCGCCTCGCTGAACTATTTGCTGACGTCGCATGTCTGGCAGCAGGACCATAACGGCTTCACGCATCAGGACCCAGGTTTCATCGATCACGTCGCAAACAAGAAGGCCGCCGTCATCCGCGTATATTTGCCGCCCGACGCCAA
>JANNUW010000318.1:0-6819 GCA_031414095.1 Hyphomicrobium sp.
CAAAACGGTGCTGCCGGATCTGGCGCGCCTTCGCATGGTCGTGTTTCGCGATTGGCCGTACTTGTACGACGGCACGCTCGAGTATGAGGAAGAGTACCTGGCAAAATTTGCCAAAGCCAAGGGCGCCGTGTGCGTCGCCGCGCGTGACGGCGACCTTGTCGTCGGCGCCTCCACTGGCGCGCCCATGGTCGAGCACGCCGACGAATTTGGCGAGCCGTTCAAGGCGGCCGGCTATGACTTGGCGAAAATCTTCTACTGCGGCGAAAGCGTGCTGTTGACGAGCCATCGCGGCCACGGCTTGGGCCACGCGTTCTTCGATCATCGCGAAGCCCAAGCGCGGCGCCTAGGCGGGTTCACACACTCGACGTTTTGCCGCGTCGTGCGGCCGGCCGATCACCCCTTAAAACCAACCGATTATCGCGCACTCGATGGTTTCTGGACGAAGCGCGGCTATGCCCCAGTCCCCGGCTTGATCGCCACCTATAAATGGCTCGACATCGATCAGCGCGAGGAAACCGTGCACAACATGCAATTCTGGATGAAGCAGCTTTGAACACCAGCGAAGATCAGACAATGACCTCAACCCGTCATCCCGGCGAAGGCCGGGACCCGTCCAACAAGCAGATTTGAATACGACGGATTCAGCTAACTTTGAACCAAGATCGTAGAAGCCTGACAGATACCTGGACGGATCCCGGCCTGCGCCGGGATGACGTTGTGGAGAGTGTCGATTTTAAAGGTTCGCAATGACCGCACGCATCGTCCGCATTGCGTCGGCGCAGTACCCGATCGGTGAGCCGCGCACGCTCATCGAATGGGAAGACAAAATCTGCGACTGGGTCGAGGCGGGCGCGGGCACCGGCGCTGAGCTTCTCGTATTTCCCGAATATGCCGCGATCGAACAGGCGGCTGCCTTCGGCGTCGAGGTCTATAGCGATCTCAAGGCGACACTCGACAAGGTCGCTGAACTCGCCGGCGCGCGCGTCGACCTGCATGCGCAGCTTGCAGCCAAGTACGGCGTGCACATTCTTGTCGGCTCCGGCCCGTTGAAGAAAAGCGACGGACGCTTCGTCAACGCGGCTCAACTCGTCACGCCGTCGGGCGCCATCGGCGAACAAGAAAAAATCATCATGACGCCCTTCGAACGCGACTGGGGCATTTCCGGCGGCGGGCCGTTACGCGTGTTTGAGACCGAGCTCGGCCGCATCGCCGTGCTCATCTGTTACGACAGCGAATTTCCGTTGCTCGGCCGCGCGCTCGCCGAGGCCGGTGCGGAAATCATTCTGGTGCCCTCGTGCACGGAGCGCGTCTCGGGCTTTCACCGCGTGCGCACAGGGGCCATGGCGC
This sequence comes from Hyphomicrobium sp., assembly GCA_031414095.1. Classification (GTDB taxonomy): domain Bacteria; phylum Pseudomonadota; class Alphaproteobacteria; order Rhizobiales; family Hyphomicrobiaceae; genus JANNFX01. The sequence goes on from JANNUW010000318.1 coordinate 1,348, forward strand.
GGGCGCTGGAAAACACCGTCGTCACCGTGCAGAGCCCGACCGTGGGAGATGCGCTGTGGTCGCCCGCCGTCGATCGCAACTCGGGCGCGGCCGGAATCTTCGTGCCGTCGGAACACGAGGTGTCGGATACCGGGGTCATCGCCGAGGGCGAACTCAACGCCGCCCAGTGGGTGACGGGCTCTGTCGACCTGTCCCGCCTCGCTCGCGTGCGCCAAACCGGCGAAATGCGCAACTTTGCCGACTGGAGCGCCCAGCCCGGTGCGGGCAAGCTTGCAGACGGCGTTGAGGTTGTCTCACTGAAATAAGTCAATCACTTAACTTCTTACCGCGCCATATCTTGACGAATTTTCGAGTGCGCATATAATTGCGCATGACCTTGGGAGAGCGATGGCAATCTTGGAGACCAATACACGCAAGATCGTACAGCGGCTGCAACATGAAGGCTGGGTCCTAAGACAAGCGGCAGCCATTCCAAGTTCACGCACGCGGATCGTCCAGGCGAGCTAATCGTAGTGCCGCGTCATGCTACCGTTTCCCCAGGTGTTGCCCGGAGCATCGCCCGGGACGCTGGCTGGGTTTGAGGAACTTATATTATGGCCATTTACGTTGGAATTTTGGACGGCCACGGCAAGACGTGGGGCGTTCGCATCCCCGATCTTCCTGGCTGCTATGGAGCTGGCGCAACAGGCGAGGCGGCGATTTCCGATGCGGCCTCTGCTGCACGCGAGTGGATTGCACATCAGCTCGGCAATGGCGGAAAAGCCGGCGCGCCCCGGTCAGTAGCCAAAGTGCTGAATGACCCGAGTTCGCAATTCAATTCTGCGGCTGGCGAAGCCGCAGTCATGATTCCTGTATTGATCGACAAATTGCGCTCGGTGCGGGCCAATATCTCGCTGGATGCAGGTTTACTCGAAGCCATCGATGAGGCGGCAAAGTCGCGCGGTCTGACCCGTTCGGCATTCCTCGCAAGCGCCGCAATGGACAAAATCGCCGAAGCCAAGTGAGAGCCTGCAAGGGCGAGCCCGTGGCGTTTCGTTGAGTTACTTGAGCGCCCACGTAACCGTCACCCGGGCTTCGAGCATTTGGCTGCCTTGCTCGACGGGCACCGACTCGGCCATAGCGGTGCGCGCCATTTTGTGTTGGAATGGTTGCGGCGCGCCGCCGGCGTCTTCTGAAATCGAGAGCACGTCGCCGACTTCCGCGCCGCCGGCCGCTGCCAGCAGCTTGGCCCGGCGCAAGGCATTGGCCATCGCGGTTTTGCGGGCTTCGTCCTTCAGCGTTTCGGCCTGCGAGACTTCGAAGTTGAGGCCGTTCATCTGGTTGGCGCCGAGCGCCACCATCTGGTCGAGAACTTCGCCCAGCTTGTCGATCTTGCGTGACACGATCTCGACCTGATTGACGACGCGATAGCCGTTAATGACGGCGGGCTCGCCCTCGCGCGGATTGGTGTAGCGCGGCTCGACGAGGAACGACGATGTTTGAATGTCCTTGGCTTCGATGCCCGCCGATTTCAAACCGGCAATCAGTGCCTTCATGGCCTCGGAGTTGGCCGACAGGGCCTGGCGCGCGCTATCGGCTTCCGTCGTCACCCCGCTCGAAACGCGCGCGATGTCGGGCGTTGCCGAAACTTCGCCCGAGGCTGAAACCGTAACGGTACGCTGCGTGGGTTTTGGTTCCTCGGCCATGGCGGCGGCTCCCGGGGTCATCAACACGGCTGCGAATAGAATGCGGCGCATGAGCTGGGCAGACATGGGGGCAGACATGGGCGGATAACTCTCATCGGGGTTGCATAGTCGAACGGCCTCATCCGTCGTCGTGCAATCGCACGCCATTTCGCCGGAATGAGGGCAACGCTCGGCGGTCGCGAGATGTTGGGGTGGCAATTTTGCATTTGGGTGCGAAACGAGTTCTGTTATAGACGGCCACCTGCGAGCGACTTCGTCGCGCGCGCGTTGCTCGAGGGGCCTGTAGCTCAATGGTTAGAGCTGGCGGCTCATAACCGCCTGGTTGCAGGTTCGATCCCTGCCGGGCCCACCACACCCTTAAGCTTCCAGCACCGTGATCGCTTCGCCAGCATAAACGGCTTTGAGCTGCGCCACATCGTCGAGCGCCATCGCCCATACGTTACACGGACTTGTCATGCGGATTTCGCCGCGGCGCGACAATGGCGTTGGCCCGTAGCCGATCGTAATGGCATCGCCGTCTGGCCAGAAGGCGATCTCGCCCTGGTTCAAGACCTCGCGCGCGCCCGGCTCACGGGCGTTGCTGAGTGCGGTATCGAAGTAGATTTCGTGGCCCCAGGTTTGGGCGGACGCCCGGATGGGCAATGCAGCCCAGATGCGCTCTGCGGTCGGCGTATCGAGCAAGCGCGCACGAATGGCGACATTTCCCGCACGGATCATGATCTCACGCGACACTGGCAACTCCCGCATACCAATACCAAACCGGCGACGAAGCCGGATTTCCAGCTGACACACTCCGCGCACAACGCCGGCGCCCTCCGCCGGGTTGCATGGGCCCTGCACAAAAGGACCTTTGCTGTCGCACTGATGCGGCCGCGAAACCTAAACGTTGTCACGCGACCGTCACAGACACCTTCTCACCCGGCGTGACAGACTTCAAGAGGGTTACGTCGTCGCGCGCTTTTGCCCAGACGTTACAGGGCTTGGGTAAACGGAGTTCCAAACCCTTGGAAATTGGGGTTGGGCCGAACGCGATAATCACCCGGTCGTCCTCGGTCCAAAAACAGATATCTCCAGGCGTTGAGACCGCTTTGGCTGTGTCGTCGCGACCCGTTTCGACGGGCGTTTCGAAGTGGATGGACGCGCCCCAGGTCTCGACTGTCGAATAAATCGGGAGCTGAAGCCAGACCCGGTCTGCGGTTTTAGTTTCGGAGAGTTCCGCCCGGATTGAGACCCGACCCGCCGTGATCGTGACAAAGCGCGGCCCATCTGGCCGCGCGGGCGCTTTGGTCTTGCTTCCGGTGATGACACCGCTAAGGCGGCGCAAAAAGTTGGTTGGCATGCGCCGCACATACGCCGATGTGTCGCGCCGGATCAAGGGGTATGGCCCGATGACGCGGCTTGGCGCGCACGTCGCCGGCAACGAGACGTGGCATAAGCCGCGTGAAATATTTGCGGAGGCCCCGGGCCAGTTATGATTCGTCTCGACAACATCTCCAAGCAAAATGGCCATCAGATCGTCTTCATCGAGGCCTCCGCCGCGCTGCAGCGAGGCGAGAAGATCGGCCTCGTCGGCCCCAACGGCGCGGGCAAGACGACGCTGTTCCGGCTGATCACCGGGCGCGATGCCCCCGACGAAGGCCAGGTCTCGACCGACCGCGGCATCACCATCGGCTATTTCAGCCAGGACGTCGGAGATATGGCCGGACGCAGCGCCGTTGCCGAAGTGATGGACGGGGCGGGCCCGGTCAGCACGGTGGCCGCGGAACTGGCGGAACTCGAAGCCGCCATGGCCGATCCCGAGCGGGCCAGCGAGATGGACGAAATTGTCGAGCGCTACGGCGAGGTACAGGGCCGTTTCGAGCAGCTCGGCGGTTACGCACTCGAAGGCCAGGCGCGCGAAGTGCTGGCGGGCCTCAGCTTCAGCCCGGAGATGATGGACGGCGATGTCGGCGCCCTTTCGGGCGGCTGGAAGATGCGCGTGGCGCTCGCCCGCATCCTCCTCATGCGCCCGGACGCCATGCTCCTCGACGAGCCGAGCAACCACTTGGATTTGGAGAGCCTGATCTGGCTCGAGGACTACCTCAAGGGCTACGAGGGCGCCCTGATGATGACCTCGCACGACCGCGAGTTCATGGATCGCATCGTGACCAAAATCGTCGAAATCGATGGCGGCACACTGACCACGTATTCGGGCGGCTACGAGTTTTACGTAAGCCAGCGCGCGCTCGCCGAAAAGCAGCAGCAGGCGCAGTTCGAGCGCCAGCAGGCCATGCTCGCCAAGGAAATCAAATTCATCGAACGCTTCAAGGCGCGCGCCTCGCACGCAGCGCAGGTGCAGAGCCGCGTCAAACAGCTCGAAAAGATCGACCGGGTCGAACCGCCCAAACGCCGGCAGACCATCGTTTTCGAATTTCCGCCGGCGCCGCGTTCGGGTGAAGACGTGGTCAGCCTCAAGAATGTGCACAAGGGCTATGGCAGCCGCAGCATTTACGAGGGCCTGAATTTCCAGGTGCGCCGCAAGGAGCGCTGGTGCGTCATGGGCATCAACGGTGCGGGCAAGTCGACGCTGCTGAAGCTGATCGCGGGCTCAACGAAGCCGGACGACGGAAGCGTCGCGCTCGGCGCCAGCGTCAAGATGGGCTACTTCGCGCAGCACGCCATGGATCTGCTCGACGGCGAGGAGACCGTGTTTCAATCGCTGGAGTATCAGTTCCCGCAGGCAGGCATCGGCCCGTTGCGGGCGCTGGCTGGATGTTTTGGTTTCTCCGGCGACGACGTCGAGAAGAAATGCCGGGTGCTGTCGGGCGGCGAGAAGGCCCGCCTCGTCATGGCCAAGATGCTGTTTGACCCACCAAACTTTCTCGTGCTCGACGAGCCGACCAACCACCTCGACTTGATGACCAAGGAGATGCTGATCACAGCACTCAGCGATTATGAGGGCGCCATGCTGTTCGTTTCACACGACCGGCACTTTCTGGCGGCGCTCTCTAATCGCGTGCTGGAACTGACTCCCGACGGCATCCATCAGTACGGCGGCGGCTACACCGAATACGTCGCCCGCACCGGCCACGAAGCCCCCGGCCTGCTGCGGGCGTGATTTTCCGGGCGGAGGAAATGCGTCCAATGCGAATGAAATGATTAAAGAGGATTGAACGTATTTAGCTTAGCATAACATATTCTTCGTCGTTTAATTCGCCACAATATAATTGCTGGAAATATGTACGAGTAAGGCGTGTGATGTAATGGGCTATAATCAGCGGGCCTCGGCAATTTCAATCAAACCCGTCTGGGAGACAACGGGCGGGCGCGATCCGCGAGGAGTTGGGATCGAAACCCATCCGGCCTATCTGCGCATGATCGCCGCCATGCCGCCCTTCATTTCTTCGAGCTTCACGCACGAGCAGTTGCGGTGGATGGCGCTAACCTCGACGCCCACGCCATCGGCGCACATGGTCGCCTATCGAGCCAGCATCCGCATCTTGTTCAAGCGTTACTACTTGACTGTTTTCTTCGGCGAGGAAAGCCGCAGTCAACAACGCCTTCGCTCGGAAGGCCAGCTCAGCTTTTACCGGAGATTGCTCGCTTACTATCTCGCCCTGTCGTGTGTCGCGGCGGCGATTTTATTCGGTGGTCTTTTGGTTTTGTACGTCATCAAATCGATTGTCGGCATCGACCTCATCGAGGGGCATTCGTTCCTGCACGGTTTTTTCTACTGAGCGCTTCAGCGGAACGCCGCGCCGAGCCATGCGTTGTCTGTCTTTAACCGGAGGCAGACCGATGAACACGA
>JANNUW010000319.1:0-19425 GCA_031414095.1 Hyphomicrobium sp.
TCGTCGCTGTTCGGCTTGCAGATCGTCGAAGGCGGTAGCAAGGGTGCTTTGTTGCGTCTCGTAAAAGGGGGCCCCGGGGCGGCTTGGATGCCGGGTCAGTTCGGGCTCGACAAGGGCGGCGGACCCGGCGCGATTTGGAAGATCGATGGCAAGACGGGCGACATCTCGCTCTTTTCAACGATCACGAGCGGATCGATGGAGAACGCCGGCCCCGGTCTCGCGGGTCTCGCCTACGATCCGGTCTCGCAACAGATCTTTGCTGCCAGCTTAGAAACCGGCGTAATCCATCGCCTCGACTTGTCGGGGCGCGAACTCAGCACCTTCGATCACGGCATCGACGGCCGGCCGCGCGCCGGGCTCGACGGCGTTGCCGGCGATGAGGCGCGGCGCATGGATATCCAGTCCCCCAAATTTTCCATCGAAGATGTGGGCACCTGGGGCTATGCTGACGCTCGCCGGCGCGTCGTCGCGCTCGCGGTCGAAGACGGGCGGCTCTATTATTCAGTCGCCGAGGGTCCGGTCGTCTGGTCTGTGGGCCTGATGTCGGATGGTGGCTTTGCGGACGATGCACGCCTCGAAATAGACGTCACGGGAACGCCTGCCGGTAACATGATCACGGCCATCGCATTCGATGGGCCCGATAAAATTTATTTGACGCAGCGCGGCGAAGTCACAGGTGCGTATGACTACGCCACGTTTGCCCGTCCGCAGGCCTCTGTTGTTTATCGCTTCGCGTATGACGCGAGCGCCAAAGCCTGGGCGCAATCGCCTGAAGAATTCGCCATCGGTCTAGAGCGGCCGCATCGCGCCACCAACGGCGGCGTCGCGCTCAACTTTGGCTACGACAAAAATGGCAATATAGACTTTGGCGCGTGCAACGAAACGCTGTGGACGACGGGCGAACATCTCACCCGTGGCGGCGAGGGCAAGGCGCGCACGGTTCATGGCCTTCAGGGCAACGACAAGGACTATGCCAAGCCCGTGACCTACGCGACGGCGCGCTCGGGTTCGAGCGCATTGAATGCGGGCGGGTCGTCGACGATTGCGGAAAGCACGCTCGAGCCGCCAACAGAGACGTGGTTTACGGACTTTGATGGTGCCGTCAAAGACGACGCCGCGCACGGCCCCGTCGGCCAAGTTGCGATTTACACGACGTGCAACAAGAAGCAGGCCGCGGCCGGCGCTTCGCGCCCCGACTATCTAGATGCCGTGCCGCGTGCTCCCAAGCGTCGCCCGCCCGGAATCTTCACCTCCAAGGAATGCTTCCCAGGACCGATCGGCGGAGTCATTCAATGCCGCATTACGGTGACCAATACCGGTATCACGCAATCGTCGCCGGTCAATATCACGGATGCTTCGACAATCCTCTCAGGCCCCGGAGCCAACGGTGCCTTGGCCGTGCAGAGCGCAACGCCAGATGGGCTGGGCTGGTTCTGTACACCGACGCCGACCACGGCCTTCCAGTGCACGCTGCCTGCGGGCTCCATCGCGCCCGGCAGCAGCCGCTTTATCGATGTGTTCGTCAACACTGGACCCTCGACGGCGGCCGGAAATCTGGGCGTGCGCAATTGCGCGACGTCGCTGGCACCGTTCCCTGACAAGGCGTGTGCGCAATCGGGCGACGGCACAACCGGCCTGATCATTTCCAAGACCGGACCCGCGCAATGCAATCCGGGCAGTTCATGCGTGTTCACGCTGAGCATCAAGAACAACTCCTCGCTGCCGTTCACAGGTCCGGTGCAGATCTCGGAAGCCATGTTCGTCGGCGGCGCCTCGGTGCCCGCTCCCATCACATCGAGCACGCTGACGTGCAACGGCGGGAACCCTGCGGCTCTGCCGTTCACCTGCGTGACGCCGGTCACGCTCGCTCCGGGCGCGACCCAGTCATTTTCGATGACGGTGACGATGCCGGCAGCGCCGCCGAATTTCTGGGCGCAGAACTGCTTTGCCGCCTTCAACCCCGCATTCGTGCCGCCGGGCGGACCGCTGCCGTCTCCTGGCGGTCCCGGCGGTGTGGGCGTGGGCTCGCCCACGAATCCCGCGTGTGCCTGGGTTGCGGCTGGCAATCCGCCGCCGCAGTCAAACCTGCGCATCACCAAGACACCACTGGCTGGAACATGTGTCTCCAGCATCGCCACCGGGATCGCGTCGTGCCAGTATCAAGTGCGCGTTTCCAACGATGGGCCGACGCCGTTCAACAACACGGTGACTCTCAACGAAGTGCCACCGGTCGGCTCGAACATGCTGCTCAATCCAGCATGGCCGTGCGCTGCCGCCGCTCTGGGTTTCAACTGCACGAGCCCGGCGCCGATCGTGATTGCGCCCGGTGGGGCATTCGTGCTGACGCCCACGATCCAGATTCCACCGTTGCTGACGCAGCCGTCGTGTCAGGTGCCCAACACCGTCTCGATCGCGGCGCCGCTCGGGAGCCCGCAGAATATCACGGCCGCCGACGACACCGCGACGGCCACGATGAGTACCGCACTGCTGGCCGTGCTCAATCCCGATGGCACCGTCAGCGTCGCCTGCGACCCGACCAACTTGCAGACGACCAAGGCCGTCGAGACGTGCACCGATGCCGGTTCAAGCATGAAATGCACGCACTCAATCACGGTCAGAAATACAGGGCCCGATCCGTACGAAGGGCCGATCAACATCACCGACCAGTACAGCGCCGCGCCTTCGAGTGTGTCGTTCCCGGCCGACTGGACATGCAACGCCGCTGGCACTGGATTCCTGTGCACGAAGCCGGGCGTGAAACTTTCGCCGCCTGGAAAGCCCGGGCCGAACGCCATCGCAATCGAAGTGACGGCGACCATCCCGAAGGGCGACGCCTGCGTTCTGCGCAATACGGCAACGATGTCGTTCCCGCCGTCCGGTACGCCGTTCAATCTGCGCGGAGATGACGACAGCAGCACCGTCTCGACACTTATCCCGTCGCCCGAATGCGAGAAAAAGCCAACGTGCGAAACCCCAAGCCGGGGCGAATTCCGCTCGGCATCAGGGGCCTGTGTTTGCGAAGCGGGAACGGCACGCGACCGCCGCGGGGACTGCGAAGGCGTGCAAACGCAACCCGAGCCGGAGCGGTCTCCGCCAACGCGGGCCGGAACCTGCCCCGACGGCAACCCGATCCCGCGCAGCGGATCATGCCCGTGTCCATCCGGCGAAAACTGGAACGGCGATAAAGGCTCGTGCGTGGCTGCCTGCACGCCAGGCCGTAATGAATACCGCACGTCTGCCGGCGTCTGTCTGTGCAAGACCGGCTATTACCGCGACGGCGGCCACTGCGTCAGTGGCGGCGATGAGCCTCGCCCGCCGGTGATCGTACCGCCCGTTCGCGACGCGTGCGGCTACAATGAAGAGCGCTCGTTGGGCCAATGCGTCTGTCGCTCAGGCTACAGCCGCGACGATGGCCGCTGCGTCAAGGACCGGGAGCCCGAGCTGTGCGATCCAGGCCCGAACGAATACCGGACATCGGGCAACCGCTGCGTCTGCCGCGAGGGCTATGAACGACGTGGCCGCGCGTGCGTGCCCGAGCGCGAGCAGTCCGCGTGCCAGCCTGGACCCAATGAGATCAGAACCTCGCGCGGGTATTGTTTGTGCCGCGAAGGGTACGAGCGCAATAACCGTGGCCAGTGCGTGGAGGAATACAACCCCGCGGATGATTGCACGCGTTCGGGCCGCATTTGGACGGGCCGCCGCTGCATCGATCCGCCAAGCCCTGCCGACATCTGTCACGATCGCGGCGGCAATTGGAACGGGCGCGACTGCGTCTATGGTCCGAGCCCGGCCGACATCTGCCAACAGCGTGGCGGCCGTATGATCGACGGCGATTGCGTGATCGACCGCAAAGAGTGCGACGAAGGCTACACGGGCCGCTATCCCAACTGCGTGCCGATCGGCCCTCGGCCCGAAGTCGTGTGCGAGCGCAATGGCGGGCGAATGGTTCGCGGCGAGTGCATCATTCCGCAGAAGCAGTGCGAGCCGGGATACGAAGGCCGCTACCCCGATTGCCGGATGATCAAGCCGGAGGGGCCGAGCCCCAAGGACATCTGCATCAAGGGCGGTGGACGCTTTATCAACGGCGAGTGCGCCACCAAGGAGCCGGTCGTTCCACCGAAGAATCTGATCGACAATCCGCCGGTTAAGAAGCCGAATCCGGCCCAGGAGTGCGCCGCGCGTGGCGGCAGCTATGAAGAAGGCGATTGCGTCATCAAGAAGAAGGACGACGGTCGCGACAAGGATAACGTGCGCGAACAGGAACAGCGCAAACAGCAACAGCTCGAGGACCAGCGAAAGCAGGAGCAAAAGCAGCAGCTGAACCAGGAGCAGCGCAAGCAGGAGCAGTTGCAGGATCAGAAGAAGCAGCAGCAACAGGAGCAGCGCAAACAAGAGCAGCAGCAGGAGCAGAAAAAGCAGCAGCAACAGGAGCAGAAGAAGCAACTTCAGCAGCAGGAAAACAAAAAGCAACAGCAGCAGGACCAGCGCAAACAAGAGCAACAGCAGCAGCAAGAACAGAAAAAACAGCAGCAGCAAGAGCAGAAGAAGCAGCAGAACCAAGAGCAGAAAAAGCAGCAACAGCAACAGCAACAGCAACAGCAACAGGAGAAGACGCAGCAAAACCAAAAGCAGGTCCAGCAGCAGAACCAGAATCAGGACAAGGGTAACAAGGGCAAAGGCGGCTGCCCGCCAGGCAAATTCCCCAACCCTGCAAAGGGGGGCAAGTGCACAAAGCCGTAAGGTCGAGGGCGGGCTTGACCAAAACCGGGTTATACTGGCGCGCCAAAGTTTTGACACTTCGATCAGTAGATGGCGCGCCGATATTATTTCTCTTTGCGCGCGCCGGCCGCCGCGCGCCGCACGCGAAGCATGACGCGCGCCGCCAGTTGAGCGATGGGTCAGACCTATTGACCGCTGGTATTACTCATCGCGGCACGAGACGTCTTGGCGGGGGATATTGAGATGTGAGGCCGCGTACCTGGGCACGCGTTTGCTGAAAGGGCCGCTGCAGACGCTTCACTGTTTCCGCCAGATGAGCCCAGCACGCGACGCAGGGCCCGCGCAGTGCAACCCGTCTTCCCCGCCGCTAATTTATCGCGGTCAAATCGAGTTCGGGGAACGTGAGGCGCTCGGCAATCTGCACGCGGGGGCTAACCTAGGCGTTGGACCGCAGAGGTAGAACCGTCGCTGGCGTAGGGCGCGGCAGCACGATATGCGCAAATTGCTCGATGGGACGTGGGCGGCTGAAAAAGTAGCCCTGCATCTCGATGCAGCCTTCGTCGCGCACGATATCCAATTGGTCCTGTGTCTCGATTCCTTCCGCGGTCGTCGTCATTCCTAAAATTTGCGCGAGGCTGACGATCGCTTTCAAGATTGACCGCGACTCGATGCTGGTCGTCAAATCGCTGATGAAAGACCGATCGATCTTGATCTTGCTGAAGGGGAAACTGCGCAGACAGCTGAGCGATGAGTGCCCCGTTCCGAAATCGTCCATGGCGATGTCAATGCCCAGCGACCGCAGAGCGTTGAGAACCTGGATGGCCTTTGCGGTGTCCTGCATAACCGCCGACTCGGTAATTTCAAGCTCAGCCGGCCCGGCCGCAGTCCGCTCTCGGCCAATACGGCGGCGATTTTTTCAACAAGGCCAGGGCTCATCAATTGCGCGCGTGCCAAGTTGACCGCGACCTTGATGTGATCAGGCCAACGGGCCGCGTCCTCGCATGCTTTTTTAAGAACCCAAGTCCCGATCGAAATGATGAGGCCCGTTTCCTCAGCGACGGGGATGAAATCGGCCGGCGAAACCATGCCGCGATCGTCATGGTCCCAGCGGATCAGCGCCTCGAAGCACGTCACCTGGCCGGTCGCCAGATCAACGAGCGGCTGATAGTGCAGCGAGAAGGCAGACTCGGCGACGGCGATGCGCAGATCCTGCTCGAGCGCCTGGCGCGCGAGCATCCGCCTATCCATTTCTGTTTCGAAGAATCTGTGTGTTCCGCGGCCCTCAGCCTTGGCCTTATACAACGCGAGATCGGCGCATTTTAGCAGGCCCAAAGTCGTGTTGGCGTCGTGAGGTGCCGTCGCGATGCCGATGCTTGTGCCTATTCTGATCTGCTTTCCGCCGATCATGAACGGCGCGTGCATCAAATCTTCGATGCGCCGCGCGACGACGCCGGCGCCCGCGGGCTGTTCGGCCGCCACCAGCAGGATTGCAAATTCGTCGCCACCAAGCCGGGCGAGCGTGTCCGATTCACGCAAGCCGCTGCGCAAGCGCTCGGCGACGATTGTCAAAAGCTCATCGCCCGCGGCATGGCCGTAGGTATCGTTGACGCTCTTGAAGTGATCGAGGTCTAAAAACAGCACCGCGACATGCTCTCCGCGCCGCACGCGCGTCAACGCCAACTCGATGCGATCGTGCAGCAGGGCCCGGTTGGCGAGCCCAGTCAACGGATCGTGGTGGGCGAGGAACGCCAAGCGCTGTTCGATGCTGCGGATTTCGGAAATATCTTCCTGCGTCGTCACCCAGCCGCCACCCGGCAGTGGGCGCTGGGAAATAGCAATTGACCGGCCATCATTCAGGTGATGAATGAGGCGGCTGTCGTTCGTCACCGGATTGAGCCGTTCGGCCCAGTACTGTTCGGCGTTTTCACCTGCGAATAAGCCGTTGGCGATGCGCAGATCGATGACTTCGCTCAGTGTCATGCCGGGCGTTATTTCAGACGGCGACAAATTGTAGACCTTGGCAAATTGTTCGTTAGATAAGAGAACCCGGCCTTTTTCATCGTACAGGCACAGACCCATCGAAATGGTGCCGACCGCTGATTCAAGTAATGCGGCGCTGTGCTCGAGTTTCATCGAAAGCGCGTCGCGGGCTGCGATCTGGTAATCCAAACCGCGACGCAAACGGGATTGTTCGGCGAAGGCCGTCGCCGCGGGTAAGGCCGTGTAGAATGCCACGAGAATGAAGATTTGAATAACCTCCATGCGCAGCAACATCTGATTGCCTGGTACGAGAGCGGCAGGGCCCATTCCCGCTGCTGTATAGGTAACCGCAAAAAGCGCTGTCGTGACCGCGGCGGCGGCTGTGTAGGATGGACCGAGGCGAAAGGCTATTCGAACGATAATAGCAGGAATGACAAACAGCAGTGGAAAGCTGGTTTGCGAGAAAACGACAACCGAAGCCGTGCAAAGCGCGAAAAAAAGTACGCACAATTCTAGTCTGGAGCGATGTTGCTGCGCGTACTCATCCTTATCGAACAACAGGGATACTGCTGGAATAAAAATTAAAAGTCCGAGCGCGTCCGCGAAAAACCAGGTCCGGAATACCGTCAAAAAATCAGCGCCGTAGGCGGCATGGATAACATAAGCGCCGGCGATCGAGGGCAGTAACGGTCCGAGAAACCCCGCCACAAACGAGAACTTGAGCAGGCTGCGGCCGTGTGTGAAGTTGATCGCTGCCGGGCACAGGCGCTGGATGAGCGCGCACGTCAACAGGGCTTCGGCCGGGTTGATAATCGCAAATGCAAGGCTCGCGAACAGCACATCGCCCATTTGCATCATGACGGCAAAGTTAGTCAATGAGCTGAGCAGCAAGACGGCATATTTCAAGTGTGCCCGGCTTGTCGAAAGCAGGGCCGCGCACAAAATTCCGTTGGCCGGCCAAATGGCAGAAGCGTTGCCGGCCTCTCGCGTCAGCACGGTGCCCAGAATGATTGCAGCACCGAAAGCCAGTGCTGTTCCGGCCACAAAAGCAAAGTCCCGCAGCCCGGCTCTGTTCGCGTCGACGAATGCGGCAGTGGCCTTCGCTAATGCGCGCACAAATTCTCTGCACCGCTCGAGCGAGACGAACGAGTGCACGGCTTGACGTGCAGGGTTAAGCGAACCGACGGGCTCTAGCATTCGTGCAAAATCTCGATTGAGACCCTTCAGTTCATAGAGGAAAAGGCACTGCGCGCGAGATCGGAAAGGACGGGGTCGTTGGCGGAAATCGGCATCAGGAATCGGGCTCCCAAGCGATTGGCCTGCGACCACGTCACGACGCCCGTAAAGCACCGCGAGTCAGGCAACTGCACAGAGATCTGCGCGCCGATGGCAAGCGTAGGGCAGTCCGCAAGGCCCATGCCGCTCAGCGATATATCCTGCAAGGTCGCGCGTTCCCTGCGGCCTTCCGCCGTCAACCAGACTTTCCAGCCGAGCGACTTGCGTTCTTCGCGGCGCTGGTCCAGCCAGCCAGGAATGGCAACCAGTCCGTCGTTGCGAACGCACGGAGCTTGTCCGCGCTGCGCCGCCCGGATGAGTTCATGAATCGATACCAGAGGATGGGTCTGCGTGCCTCTGGTGGTCTCGACATCGTAGAGCTGATGGGCAACGAGATTGGCGAGGTCGCACACGCGCCGCCAGACATCCGCGATCTGCAACAATTCCAGATGATGCACATTTTGCGGGCCTGGCTCCCCCGCTGGAGGCAAAACAGAAAACGCGCGCGCAAAGGCCAGCCGCGCGTAATAGTCCTGCAAGACCCCGATCAATTCGGGATGCCCGAAACTCGGCGTCAAGCCGGAGGCGACCGCGTGGAAAATGAGTGGTTCCGTCGGCATGAAGGATGAAGGGCGGCTGATGTTCTGCAAGCCGACGCCCTGGAGGCGCGCGTTCACGATGCTCGTGAACACAACCATCAGTTTCGCCGAGCAATAAAATTCGTTGATGATCGACCGCAACAGCACCTCTTGCTGCTGGTTCAGCCGCGAACGGTCGAAAACCGCCGGCTGATCGTCGCCGGAAGTATTTTGCAGTTTAGATAAAAGATAGTTTGCAATCGGCGACATAGAACGCGCCTCCCACTCGTCCACCGCCGCGTATACTAGGTAAAAGTAGTAAACGAATTGTCGCGCAATACGTTTTGGCCCTCAAAGCGTTACGGGCACCCTCAGTCTACTGTCGTGATGATTGACCTCAGCAGTCATCAAAGCCTCATTTCGCGAAACTGGGCGGGCCGTGTCTGCGTAGTCGGTCTGAGGGGGAACTCCATGAACATTGGTAGCCTGGTCCGGCAGTTGCGTCATCGAAGATGGCTCGCGGCCGCATGCGGAGTGTTGACAGCGGCCGCAACATGCGCGACCTCGTTTGCCAGCACCGATTGGTCGGCAGCGGAGCTGGCGGAAATGAAGTCGGGCGCGCCGGTCGTACGGGTCACCGAAGCAGCAGGCCCGGCTGATGGCGAGGTGCGTGGCGCGGTCGAAATCGCAGCCCCGCCAGCAGCGGTATGGGCAGTGCTCCACGACTGCGCGGGGGCGCCCGCCTTCATGGAAAACCTCAAGAGCTGCACGGTTCTCGCAGAGGCCGCAGACGGCTCCTGGGACGTGCGCGAGCACGTTATCCAGTGGTCGTCGTTTCTGCCGCAAGTCCGCAGCGAGTTTCGCTCAGACTATGTCAAAGATCAGAGCATCCGGTTTATGCGAACGGGGGGTGACCTCAGCTATCTTGAAGGCGAGTGGCGCTTGGAGCCGATCGCTGGCGGCAAGGCGACCCGTGTCAATTACGAGGCGCGGGTCGGGTTCAGCTCGTTCGTGCCCGGCGCTCTGGTGCGCAATGCCCTAATCGCGGACATTCCCCACTTCCTCACAGTCTTGCGGCAGGAGGTCTTGCGGCGGACGCCTGAGGTTGCCGTGCCTTAAGGCTTTTGCATCCATTTGATCAAGATGCCGGCCGGGACGATCCAGATCGTGCCGGCGATAATGAAATAAATGAGTTCCACGAATTTGTTGGAGTTGATCGGCACTGCGGTGGCTGCCACCATGGCGAGCAGAGCGTAGACCGCCAAAAACACCACGAGAATGACGGTGCCGGCGAGTTTTCGGGTTCGGGCGGTCATCGGCTGTGGTCCGGCCTCATCAGAATGGCCCTTTTCACCGAGGCGGCGACAGGTGCGCTGATTGGTACGAGTGAGCGACATTGATCCGCCCGGGCCTCCTGCCTATCACACTCTCAGGAATAGACGGCAGGGCCGCCGCGCCGCAGTTGCGGCCTGGCGCGCTCACAGATGACACTTGGAGGATCGGCGGTTGCTTTTCAACGACACTCGCGGCGCAGACAGCTTGAAGGCGCAAGCGTGGGACGGCGCGGTGCAAACTTGGCTTTGGATCGTCGCCGCATTGGTGCTGGTCATGATCGGCGTCGGCGGCGCCACGCGGCTGACCGATAGCGGCCTTTCGATCACCGAGTGGAAGCCCATCATGGGCGCGCTGCCACCGCTTTCAGATGCCGACTGGCAAGTGGCGTTCGGCAAGTATCAGCAATCAAGCGAATTTCAGCTCGCCAATCGCAACATGACGCTCCAAGGCTTCAAGCCCATCTTCTGGTGGGAGTGGTCGCACCGGTTTTTAGGCCGCTTCATCGGCCTTGCGTTCGCGCTACCGTTGTCGGTTTTCTGGGCAAAGGGCGCGTTACGTCCCGGCATGGGAAAGAAAATGTCGGCCGTGCTGGCGCTCGGCGCGCTGCAAGGCGGCATCGGCTGGTTCATGGTCATGTCCGGTCTCGTCGACCGTGTCGATGTCAGCCAATACCGTCTCGCGTTACATCTTTCGGTAGCCTTTTTGCTACTGGCCGCCCTCGTCTGGCTGGCACTCGAACACGGCCGCCAGCGCGTTGCAGACGCCTCTCGCATAACGCAGGGGCAACGGCTAGGCGCCGCCTTGATTGTCGGGCTCGTCTTTTTGCAGGTGGCGCTCGGGGCCTTTGTCGCCGGACTGAAGGGCGGTCTCCACTACAACACGTGGCCCCTGATGAACGGCGCGTTTATCCCAGACGGCCTGTGGACGATGCAGCCGGCCCTTTTGAACATCTTCGAAAACCCGGCAACGGCCCAGTTCAACCATCGGCTGGTGGCTTATATCGTCCTGGCAGTCGCGCTGTGGCATGCGGTCAGTCTGGCGCGTTCACAAGCAGATCCCGAAATCAAGCGCTCGAGCCTCTATTTGGCAGCCGCCGTCCTTGGGCAGGCGGCGCTCGGTATTGCCACGCTGCTAGCCGCGGTTCCGCTGTCGCTAGGTGTGGCTCATCAAGTGGGAGCGGCCCTAGTCTTGGCCGTTGCCGTCAGGCATACATATATCGTCTTTACGCGCGGGGCAGGCGGTGCAGAAGGGTAAGTTCATCACGTTCGAGGGCGGCGAGGGGTCCGGCAAGTCGACCCAGGCGCGCATCCTGAGCGAGCGTCTGCGCCAGCGGGGCCTGCCGGTGTTGACGACCCGCGAACCGGGCGGTTCGCCGTTTGCCGAATGCGTGCGCGAATTGCTGCTCGATCCGGCGACACCCGCGCACGGCGCCATGCCGGAAGCGCTGCTGTTTTATGCCGCCCGCGCCGATCACCTAGAGACGGTCATCCGGCCGGCCCTCAAAGCTGGAACATGGGTCGTGTGTGATCGCTTTTCCGATTCGACGCGCGTCTATCAGGGCAGTGCTGGCGCACTCAATCCGCAGATCGTCGAAGCCCTCGACCTGATCGTCGTCACCAATTCACGGCCAGACCTGACGCTCATCATCGACGTGCCGGTCGACGTCGGTCTTGGCCGCGCGCAATTGCGGCTCACGCAAAGGCAAGTGGCAGCCGCTGCCGAGGCCAGAGGGCGCAAGCCCGGGAGCGAGACGTCGACGCTCGCCACCGATCGCCTCGTCACCGATCGTTATGAATCGCGCGACGTCGCGTTTCACGCGCGCCTGCGCCAGGGGTTCACCGATCTCGCCAACGCCGAAGCCGAGCGCTGCGCGATCATCGACGGCCATCACGATAGTGCGGTGGTAGCGGCCAGCGTGTGGGCCACTGTACGCACCCGCTTGCTGCTCGAGGCGGCCTGATATGGCCCGCGCCGTGGCCGTACCCGAAATCGAAGCCGCGCCCGAGGCGGACCGGCTCGAAGGCTATCCTCATCCGCGGATGACGCAGCGGCTCTATGGTCACGAGGCCAAGGAAGCGGCCTTCGCTGAGGGATTTGCAAAAAAGCGTTTGCATCACGGCTGGCTCGTCACGGGCCCGGAAGGCATCGGCAAGGCAACGCTCGCCTATCGGATGGCGCGCTTTCTGCTGGCCGAACCGCACGATCGCGACATGTTCGGCGCCACGCTGGATGTCCCTAACGACAGCCCGGCCAGCCGTCAGGTGAAGGCACTTTCGCACCCCGGACTGCTGCTACTGCGCCGACCTTACGACGCCAAGACCAAGCGTTTCAAGACGGAAATTCCCGTCGACGAGGTGCGCCGTCTGCGATCGTTTTTGAATCTGACCGCCGCGCAAGATCAATGGCGCGTGGTGCTCATCGATACGGCCGACGACCTCAACGCGAGCGCCGCCAACGCCGTTCTCAAATCGCTCGAAGAGCCGCCGGTGCGCACGATCTTCATCCTATTGACGTCGGCGCCAGGGCGCTTGCTGCCCACGATCAGGTCACGATGCCGGACACTCGATCTGTCGCCCCTCAATGGCGAGGTCTTGAAGCGTGCCGTTGTGCAGGCGATTGCGGCGAGCGACGACGGCGTCACGACGCCCGTTCCCGCCGGTGAAGACTGGGAGCTTTTGGAGCGGCTGGCGGGTGGTAGCGTACGGCGCGTGCTGGCTCTGCAGAACGCGGGCGGGCTCGATCTGCAACGCCGTCTCGAAGCGCTTCTGTCGGGATTGCCCAGCGTTGCTTGGCCGGCCGTGCACACGATGGCCGATGAACTGGCGGGCGCGGCGGCCCAAACCAAATTCAGTCTCATGCAGGATTTGCTCTCGGCCTTGCTTGCGCGCCTGATACGGGCCCAGGCGACGGGCGCTGGTGCGGCCTCGGACGTGGTGATGGCTCAGCGCCTCATCGGTGCGCCCAAGCTTGCGGCGTGGGCGAACTTGTGGGAGACACTGGAGGCGGAAAAGGCCGTGGTTGAAGCCCTGAACCTCGACCGCAAAACACTCATTTTACAAACTTTCGCGCGCCTCGAAGCGGCCGCACGCGCCTGAAAAACGCGCCCGCTCGCGGTGGCAAACTGGAACCTGCCCGTCCATGACGAAGCCATTCTATATTACAACGGCCATTTCGTATCCTAACGGCGTGCCCCACATCGGGCATGCGTATGAGGCGATCGCGACCGACGCCATCGCGCGTTTCGAACGCCTCGACGGGCGCCCGGTGTTTTTCCTGACAGGCACCGACGAGCATGGCCTGAAGATGAAGCAGACCGCAGTCAAGGAAGGCATCGCGCCGCGCGCGCTCGCCGACCGCAACAGCGCCCGCTTCATCGAGATGGCATCGCTTTTGAACCTGTCGAACGACGATTTTATCCGCACCACCGAGGCGCGCCATTACGAAGCGTGTGCCGAGATTTGGCGGCGCATGGATGCGGCCGGTGACATCTTCTTGAAAAAGTACGGCGGCTGGTATTCGGTGCGCGACGAACTCTATTACAAAGAGGACGAGACTGAAGTCCGCGACGACGGCGCGCGCTATGCCATCGCGACCGGCGCGCTCGTTGAATGGACCGAAGAGGAAACCTACTTCTTCAAGCTATCGGCCTATCAGGACAAGCTGCTCGCCCACTACGATGCGAACCCGGATTTCATCTTGCCCGTTGAACGGCGAAACGAGGTCGCGAGCTTTGTGAGAATGGGTCTCGAAGACCTTTCGATCTCACGCTCGACGCTCGATTGGGGCATTCCCGTGCCCGGCAACGATCGCCACGTCATGTATGTGTGGGTCGACGCGCTGACCAACTATCTAACCGCAACGGGCTTTCCCGATGCCAACGCCGAACGTGCCAGCGCGTGGCCGGCCGACGTGCATGTGATAGGCAAGGACATCACGCGCTTTCACGCCGTCTTCTGGCCGGCCTTTTTGATGAGCGCGGGTCTGCCGCTCCCAGGCCGCATCTTTGCCCATGGCTTCGTTCTCAACAAGGGTGAGAAAATGTCGAAGTCGGTCGGCAATGTGCTCGACCCGTTCGACCTGGTGGCGGCCTACGGCATCGACGCCGTGCGCTATTTTTTCCTGCGCGAAGTCATGTTTGGACAAGACGGCGCCTACAGCCAGGAAGCCATCGTCAACCGCATCAACGCAGACCTGTCCAACAACCTCGGCAATCTGGCGCAGCGCTCGCTGTCGATGATTTACAAGAATTGCGACGGTAAAATTCCAACCCCGGCGGCATTGTCGAGCGAAGACGCCGAGATTCTCGCTCTTGCCGATAGGCTCTACGCGCTCGCTCGCGCTGAAATGGACCGCCAGTCGATCACCCGCTATCTCGACGCGGTGTGGACGGTCGTGGCCGACGCCAATCGCTATTTTGCGGCGCAAGAACCGTGGTCGAAAAAGAAATCCGACCCCGACCGCATGAACACGATCCTCTACGTGACGGCCGAACTCGTCCGCCAGTTCGCGATCCTCATCCAACCGGTCATGCCCGCGTCGGGTGCCAAACTCCTCAATGCGCTGGCAGTGCCGGCGAGCGCAAGAAGTTTTTCGTCTCTTGGCTCAGCCGGCCGCCTAACGGCCGGAACCCCGATCGCAGAGCCGCAGGGCGTGTTCCCACGCTTTGAGACAGCGGCCGAGCCCGCCGCGCCGCCGGCGCCCAAGCCGGCTAAGCAGAGCAAAAAAGACCGGCCCAAAGGCGACAAATCCAATGACGACAAGCCAGCTTAACCGTTGTTGGGCTTATGCCTTCGCAAAGCCCAACCATCAGCGATCACTGGGCCGAATATTAGCCGACCAACTCGGGACGCTGGCGCACGCGGCTCGCATACGGCATCAACGCGGGCTCGGGCGAGACCAAAGCATCCTCGACCATGGCACGAACGCCCGATCCTAGTTCCTGCAAAGTCACTGCGCGGCCGTTGTCGAAGCGTACGCCGTCGCGGTAAGTGCTAGTTTCGAGCCGCGTGAATGTCACCAGCGCGGCCGTACCCACGGCTAACTTCTCGACTAACGATGCCGGCAAATTTTCGAGCCTGATGCGCGTATCGCATGACATGCAGATCGCGATTGAAGCCTCGCCTGGCACCACGAAACCGATCGATCCGCTCGGGAAGCGTCGGGTCTCGTAAGTCTCGCCTTGTTGCGCTGGCCGGCTATTGTAGTGTTCGAGGGAATAATCACACATGATCGTGACCTTTCTCTTCAGGGGTCTTTTTAAGCGTCCTTTCCCGTCAAGCTGCGCGTCCCGCACGGCGCGCAGTGTTAGCTCAAATGAGTGCGCGGGTTGCGCGCGTCAAGTGTGGCCGCGTCTAGACAGCGTGCGAAATTGCAACGGCGCTTTTCGCGATCACTGATGCGCAAATTATTTCTGAACGTGGTTTGCGGGATGGTGTAGTCGTTTGCCGGTGAGCGAAATCAGAAAACGAGTTTTAATATGACAAGCGCGATTACCAAGCTCCCGGCTGCCGGGCCGGATCCGATCACCGATATTCTCGATGGCTGGACAGTCGTCGACGGCGCACCAACCATGAAAACGTGGGTCCAGCACACGTCGGCTGACGGGTCGATGATTTCAGGTATTTGGGAAGCGACGCCGGGCACCTACCGCGCGGTCTACGACGGCTTCGAATTCGTGCATCTGCTGGCTGGTAAATTGACGATCACGCCCGACGGCGGCGAGGCCGTAAGCTTGAAGGCCGGCGATGCGTTCGTTGTCGAGCCCGACTTCAAAGGCACCTGGAAAATCGACGAGACCGTGCGCAAGCATTTCACGGCAAAGGCCGGCTAACGCATCAGGCGTCGCGATTAGGATCAGCGGGGCCCGAGATGCGCTCCCAAATAATCGCCAGCCTCGCGAAGTCGGCGATGGTCAGTTGCTCGGCGCGTTCCTGCGGATCGATGCCAGCTTCGCGCAGCATCAGTTCGGGCATCGGCGTCAGCTGCCGCAAACTGGCGCGCAGCATTTTGCGCCGCTGACCGAAGGCGGCTTGCGTAACTTGTCCCAGCGCGCGCACGCTACAGTGTGGCTGCGGATCATCGATCGGCGTGAACACGACGACAGCCGAGTCGACCTTAGGCGGGGGCGTGAATGCTGCCGGGCTAAGCGTCATGGCGATGTGCGGCGTGGCCCGCCACTGCGAGATGACCGACAGGCGGCCATAGGCTTTACTGCCCGGCGCGGCCACGATGCGCTCGGCGACTTCTTTTTGAAACATCAGCGCCATGCGGTCCCACCACGGCGGCCAGGGTTCGGCTTCGAGCCAGCGGATGAGCAGAACCGTGGCCACGCCGTAAGGCAAGTTGGCGGCGATGATGGCTTTGCCGCTGATCTCGCCGATGAGGGCGGGCCAATCGGTGCGCGTTGCGTCGCCGGGGTGGACTTCGAGGCGGCCAGGATAGTGCTGTGAAATTTCAGCCAGTGCTGCAAGGCAGCGGTCGTCGCGCTCAACAGCAATGACCCGCGCCGCGCCTTCGGCAAGCAAACCGCGCGTCAGTCCGCCGGGGCCAGGCCCGACCTCGACCACGGTGCGGCCGTCGAGCGATCCGCCAAGGCGCGCAATGGCGCGCGTCAAATTGAGATCGAGAATGAAATTTTGCCCGAGGCTCTTCTTCGCGTTCAGCCCGTGGTCGCGGATGACGTCGCGCAACGGCGGCAGTCCATCGGCCGATGAAGCGCTGGTGTGAGACACGTGGTCTAGCGGTTCGCCCATTACGATGAGAGCCTCTGCGCGACGGGTGCTGCGGTGCGCGCGCGCTTGCCTGCCATGTCGGACGCAAGCAGCAAGGCTTCGATCAGACTGTCGGGATTGGCGATGCCGCGTCCGGCAATGTCAAAGGCGGTGCCATGATCGGGCGAGGTGCGCACGAACGGCAGCCCCAGCGTGACATTCACACCGCGGTCGAAGGCGAGTGTTTTAATGGGGATCAGCGCCTGATCGTGGTACATGGCGATGACGGCGTCGTAGTTTTTGCGCGCGGCCGCATGGAACAGCGTGTCAGCGGGATGAGGCCCAGTTACCGCCAGCCCTTCCGCCCGCAAGGCTTCGATGGCGGGCGCGATGATGTCGCGATCCTCAGTACCGATGGCGCCGCTCTCTCCCGCATGAGGATTGAGCCCGGCAACCGCAATGCGCGGCGCACTCAACCCGAAGTCGGTGTGCAGCGAATGCCAAAGTGTGCGCACAGTCTCGAAAATCAAAGCCTTGCTGATCGCATCTGGCACGGACGCGAGCGGGATATGGACCGTGAGCGGCACGACTTTCAGTTCGTCACACGCGAGCAGCATGACGGGGCAGAATTTGCGGCCCGGATCGTGCCGTTCCGCCAGCGCGCCCAGAAATTCGGTGTGCCCAGGGTAGTCAAAGCCGCACGCATAAAGCACGCTTTTTGCGATCGGATTGGTGACGAGCGCGCGGGCTTCACCGCGCACAACGGCACGCGTTGCCGCCTCGATCGATTGAATTGTTGCCCGTCCGTTGCGCGTGTCGGGCATTCCCGGTTTTGTGGCAGATGCCAACTCCACTGCAACGACGGGCAACGCTTCGTGAAACACTGACGCCGCAGCGCTCGCATCAGCGACAGTTTTGATTGGCACCGCCAGACCGAGCATTCGGGCGCGCTGTGATAAGGCGTCTGGATCGGCAAACATCACAAATGGCGTGAGCCCGCGATCACCGCTCTGGGTCCAGGCTTTGAGCGCAATCTCCAGGCCGATGCCGGCCGGATCGCCCATCGTTAACGCCAGCGGCCGCAATGGCATCAGCGGAACTCGATGGCAGCATCCTGGCGCAGGTCTTTCAGATGCTTCTTGGCCAGGATTTCAAATTCCTTCACCTTCAATTCGTTTTCGGCCTCTTCACGTTTCTGACCATTGCCAGAAACGGTCTTGCGCCCGCACACCGCCCACAATTCAACGCCGTTCGCGCCAACGGCCGGCGGCAGCATATTGCCGTCCTGGGTGTTGAGAAGCATTGTTCTGGTCGGTTCGGGAATGGTCGAAGGCCGTCGCGACCCTAGATCTTCAAAGCGCGCGCCGCCGGTTTGCGCTGCGAGATTTTTGAAGTCAGCGCAGGTGGTGAATTTGGCGGCCATCGTCTGACCCTCGCCCAAGCGCTGGGCCAGCATCTTCTGGTCGGCCTTTGCTGGCGTCGGCAGCGATATCCGCTGCAGCGTCAACTCGACTTCTTCCTCCCCGCCTGGGTTTGCCGCCACCAGTTTGTCGACATCGCGGCCGGTCACGGCAACCTGATTGCCAAAGCGGCGGCGCACCACTTCACGCCAGGAAATTTCCGCAAGGAACCGCGCGCGCATGGTCTGGATATCGACGCCCATGCCCTTCATGTGAGCGCCGAACTGCTGCTCGTTCATTTTATTGCGTTCCGCGATTGAGCGGATCAAGACGTTGACATCTTCATCCGACGCCAGAGCGCTGAGCTTCTTGGCCTCTTGAAGTTTGATCTTTTCATCGATCAATTCGTCTTGCGCCTTGGCGCGGCTGCCGGCGACGGCGCCCGTGCGGGTTTCGCGCCGCAACTGCTCGACCATGTTGGATTGCAGTCCCTTGACGAACGTCGTTTGCAGCGCCTGTGCTTCTTCTTTGGTCTGGACGTTCTTGGCTTTCAGAAGCTCTTGGAACTTGGTGCTGGTGGCGGGGTCTTTGATGATCTGTTTCCAGCGCGCTTCAGCCTTGGCTTTCATGTCGCCGCCAGCGCCCGAACTGAGTGCGATGAAGGCGGCGCGCTGTTCGACTTCATAAACAGTGATGGGCTCGTCGTTGATGAGCGCCACGATCGATTGATTGCCGCCCTTTGGTTTAGAACCCGCACCCGTGGATCCGGCTGCGGCAGTCTTGCCCGATGCCGCGGCTGAATTTTTCACAGCCGGAGCAGCCTTCGCCGGTTTAGGCTTGGCCGGCGCCGTGACGCTGTTCTGGCTTACGGGGGCCTCGACAGCGGGGGCCTGGGCCCATGCGGCCGTGCAGGCAACGCTGCCGCCGGCAACGGTTAAAAATGCTGCCATGAGGAACCGCGCGCGCGGGCAGTTTGGGCGGATGGACATGATCGGTCTCAACGCAGGATGTGATTCGGCAAGGTCTACAGTAGCTTGAGTGCCGCCAGCTGCGAAAATGTTATCCACTGCAACCATGGCATGCGCATGGCGGTGTTTTTGCTTTGCGCGTCCCGACTCCGCTGTCGCGGAGCCGGCAGGGACGCGCACTATTCTTGGCGCAGGGCGACTGCCCTCTGGGCAGCCGGCCGCCATGCGCACTTTTGCTTGGCGCATCCCGACTCCGCTTCGCGGCGCCGGCCGGGACGCGCGGTTTCAGTGGAAATACCCCGTCGAGGAAAAATTCACGCTACAGCTCTTCGCGCCAACCGGCCGGCTCCCCGGAGGGAGTCGGTTGGCGCCAAGCATAGTCTCACTGTATGCTGCCGGGCTTCTGGTCGCTGCCGTAGGTGTGGTCGAGCTGGTCAGTCTTAAAGTTGAAGCCACCCAG
>JANNUW010000320.1:0-4218 GCA_031414095.1 Hyphomicrobium sp.
CGCGCCGTCGAGCGCATGGTCAACCTGACAAATTAGGTGCGACTGCCGGCTCCCCCCACGGGAGCCGGCCGCCACACGCCAGGCAAGTAAGGGGTTACGAAAATGACCAAAGACCGCCGGACCAAAATCAACGGGCGTACGGGCTTCAAGGGATTTAAAAATCCCAAGCCGCAGCTTGGCCCAGGCGATGTCGTCATCGTAGGTGCTGGCCTTGCCGGCTTGTTCACCGCCTTGAAACTCGCGCCGCTGCCGGTCACGGTCGTGGCTGCCGCGCCGTTGGGTCAGGGTGCTTCGAGCATGTGGGCGCAGGGTGGCATCGCGGCGGCCATCGGCGAAGGCGACACGCCCCAAGACCATGCGGCCGATACCATCGCTGCGGGTGCCGGCATCGTCGATGAGCGCGTCGCACGCCTCGTCGCTTATGAAGCCCACGAGCGCATTGCTGATCTATTGCGTTATGGCGTTCCATTCGACCGGGACCTCGAAGGCCATCTCGTATTGTCGCGCGAAGCCGCTCATAGCCAAAAGCGCATCGTGCGCGTGTCGGGCGATCGCGCCGGCGCGGCCATCATGCAATCGCTGATCGCGGCGGTGCGGGCGACGCCGTCGATCCGGCTGCTCGAACATCACGAGTGCGAAGAGTTATTGGTCGAGGATGGCCGCGTCACGGGCGTGCGCCTGATCCGCGCTGAAGAGCAAGGCAACGGCACCTTCGACTTTCTCCCCGCTAGTGCCGTGGTCCTGGCGACGGGTGGTACGGGTGCGCTTTATGCGGTGACGACAAATCCAGGCTATGCGCGGGGCGAGGCGCTGGCCTTCGCCGCCAGGGCCGGCGCTGCAATCGCCGATGCCGAATTCGTGCAATTTCATCCAACCGCGATTGATTGCGGAATTGATCCGGCGCCCCTCGCCACGGAAGCCTTGCGCGGCGAAGGCGCAATTCTCGTTAACAAAGCGGGCGAGCGCTTCATGCAGGCGCTGCACCCCGACGCCGAATTGGCGCCGCGCGATGTTGTGGCACGCGGCGTGTTTGCCGAAATAGCGGCGGGCCGCGGCGCGTTTCTCGATTGCCGCAAGGCTATCGGCGCGCACTTCCCAACTGCTTTCCCTACAGTCTATGCGCTTGCCATGAAGGCCGGCATAGATCCCGTTAAAGATCTCATCCCGGTGGCGCCTGCCGCGCACTACCACATGGGCGGAATTGCGACTGATCAGCAGGGCCGCACATCGGTTGAGGGTCTATGGGCGGTCGGCGAGGTCGCGTCCACCGGCCTGCACGGCGCCAATCGCCTGGCATCCAACTCGTTGCTGGAGGCTGTCGTCTTCGGCGCCCGCACGGCGGGAGATATCTTGAAACTGCTGCCGGCCGGTCACGTGGCGCCGCGCGCCAAGCTCACCCGCGTCAAGCGCGCGAGCGAGACCGATTTCGAGCAACGCGCGCGCGCGTTGATGGCCTTGCGCCAGACCATGTCGCTGCATGTCGGTGTGGTGCGCAACGAGGCCGGCCTCATGGAGGCGATCGCTATCCTGCGTGACATTGAGCGCAACGCGAGCGACGACACGATCCTCATCAACATGGCTGTGTGCGCGCGCTTTATTGCGACGGCCGCGCTGCTGCGCAAGGAAAGCCGGGGAGGTCATTGCCGCAGCGACTATCCGCAGACCGATCCCGAGCTTGCCTATCGCAGCATCGTCACGCTCGCCGGCATCGCTGAGGTCGACGCCAAGCCTGCACAACGTGCTGCGCGGCCCCGCGCGGCGGAGGTGCGCCCGTTGTGAGCAGGACACGTTCGAAAAGCTCCGCTTTGGCTCCATTACCGGCGCTCATCGTTACGCGCGCGGTCGAGGCAGCCCTGCTCGAAGACCTTGGCCTGGCGGGCGACATCACGACGAACGCGACGGTCAGCGCAACGGCCAAGGCGCACGGTGTCTTTGCGGCCCGCACGGCTGGCGTCGTCAGCGGCCTCGATGTGGCACGCGAGACCTTCCGGATGCTCGATCCCGCAGTGGTGTTCGAAGCTATGGTTCGCGACGGTGATCAGGTGGGCGCGAAAACTGTCGTGGCCAACGTTTCAGGTTCCGCGCGCGCCATCCTCACGGGCGAGCGCGTGGCCTTGAATTTCATGGGCCGCATGAGCGGTATCGCCACGCTGACGCGCCGTTATGTCGACGCTATCGTCGGCACCAAAGCGCACATCGCAGACACGCGCAAAACCACGCCGGGGTTGCGCGCCTTCGAAAAATACGCGGTCCGTTGCGGCGGCGGGCACAATCATCGCGCTGGGTTGTTTGACGCCATCCTGATTAAGGACAATCACATCGTGGCGGCGGGCGGCTTGAGCGCTGCAATCGAAGCCGCGCGGGCGCACGCGGGCCACATGGTCAAAATAGAAATCGAGGTCGATACCCTCGAGCAACTGCAAGACGTCCTCGCGCACAACGTCGATGCCGTGCTGCTCGACAACATGACGCCAGAGGTATTGCGCACGGCGGTCGCTATGGTCGCTAGACGGATGCTGACTGAAAGTTCGGGCGGTATAAATTTAGAGACGGTTCGTGCAATCGCGCAGACCGGAGTCGATATGATCTCAGTAGGTGCGCTGACGCATTCGGCGAGCGTGCTCGATCTCGGCCTTGATTTTGAGGTTTCAGGCGGCGCTTGAGAGAGAGTTAGAACGAGTATCTGAGGCCGGCGCCGCGTTGTTTTAACCGGATCAAATCTTGCCTGGTGTCACCCGATCTTGTTTCAAAGGCTGGCCGCCGCCCGGGACACGCGCGGCACCAAGGTCGTCGTCATCGACCCGCGCGCCACGGCGACATGCGAGATCGCAGATATGCATCTGGCTTTGGCGCCCGGCTCGGACGCTGCGCTGTTTAACGGGCTGCTCGCTAATCTCGATCAGACGGCGAACCTCGATCGCAATCGCCCAAATCGTCGATGCGGTGACGAGGGGCCGCTGCATCACGCTGGACGCGGTCGGTGCAGCGCTGAAAGCGGGAACCAATGCGGCTCATGCCGGCCTGAAATCAGCCGGATTATCCATGACCACGCGGGATGCCAAGAACCAGTCAGCTGCTTGCTACTCACCCCTTCGAAATCATGAATTGATTGGCCCCGCCGCCAGCGGCGACGGAGCCCTGAGACGCTCGGCTTTAAGCGACGTCGGCGGCGACGCGGACGGAGACCATCGCGTCGGGCGTGCGCGGCGGCTCGCCTTTGGTCAGCTTGTCGACGATATCCATGCCTTCGATCACTTGCCCCCAGGCCGTGTATTGTTTGTCGAGGAAGGTCGCATCGTCAAAGCAGATGAAAAACTGGCTGTTGGCCGAATCGGGGCTCGACGAACGCGCCATCGAGCACACGCCGCGCACATGCTTTTGCGCGTTGAATTCGGCCTTGAGGTTGGGATAGCTCGAGCCGCCCGTGCCTGTGCCCTTGGGGCAGCCAGTTTGCGCCATGAAGCCGTCGATCACGCGGTGAAATTTGACCCCGTCATAGAACTTTTCCCGCGCCAGCGCCTTGATGCGCTCAACATGCTTTGGCGCCAAATCGGGACGCAATAAAATGACCACGTTGCCCTTCGTTGTTTCCATGAGCAGCGTGTTTTCGGGATCTTTGATAGCGGCCATACGATACGAACTCCAAGTTTTTTGAGAGTGGACTGATGCGTTATTCCAAAGTCATCTTGATAATGGTGTCGGGCTTCGGCGGCGGCTCGCCTTTGGCGATTTGATCGACAAATTGCATGCCCTCGACCACCTGACCCCACACCGTGTATTGCCCATTGAGGTGGGGCGCGTGGGCGAGGCAAATGAAGAATTGACTGTTGGCGGAATTGGGATTGCCGGTGCGCGCGGCGCCCAGAGTCCCGCGCTCGAAAGCGGCCGACGTAAACTCGGCTTTCAAATCAGGATAGCTCGAGCCGCCCGCACCCGTGCCCGTCGGGTCGCCGGTTTGCGCCATGAAGCCCGGGATGACGCGGTGAAATTTGTGGCCATTGTAAAAGCCTTCTTTAACGAGCAGCTTGACGCGCTCGACGTGACCCGGTGCGAGATCGGGGCGCAGCTTGATGACAACCTTGCCGCCTTTCAACTCCATCACCAGCCTGTCGCCGCCGGTTGCAGCAACGGGAGTTGCCCCGGTCGTCGCCGCCGCTGGCTCGGCTCCGCTCGAATTGTTCTGCACCTCGGTACCGGAGGGTCCGCACGCTGCCAGAG
>JANNUW010000321.1:0-7337 GCA_031414095.1 Hyphomicrobium sp.
GCGTCGCCGGGTGGGATTCTGGCTGCTTCCGCCATTCAAGACGCGAGCCTGGCTGGATTGAACGACCTGTTCGCCGTCGTCGTCCCCTCGCAGGACTGGGTCACAGCTTGACGTTGGCCATTTCCCGGAAACTGCAACGACCCGCAAGGCCGGCAGTTATCCGGAATCAGGGGCCAGCTCGGCCGGGGAAAGAAAGTCTGGCTCCGGGAGGCCTCGACTTAGCTCAATTCGCGGATGCGGAAATTGAGGCCGCCTTTGGGCGTCAACGTCACGGTGGCGTTGATGCCAGCCGGGCCAACCCCGGCATACTCGGGCCGGAAGCGGCGCAAGAGCTGCGAGAGCGCGAGCGTGTTTTCAACTTGGCTCATGGCGCCGCCGATGCACGAGCGTTTGCCGGCGCCAAACGGCAGGTAGGAGTATTTGACCTGCTTTTTGGCGGCGCCGTCCATCCAGCGCTCGGGGCGGAATTCTTCCGGCTCGTCCCAGAATTTCGGATTGTGATGGGCACCGTAAGCAAACAATACCACGCGATCGCCGGGACGGATGTCCTTGCCGCCGATGGTATCGGCTTGCGACGCCACGCGAATGAGGCCCCAGATCGGGGGGTATAGCCGCATCGTTTCTTGGATGACGGCACGCGTGTAGGCGAGACCCGAATAATCTGCCGCCGCCGGCTCGCGATTACCGTAGACCTGTTCGCCCTCCAGCCGGATACGCTCGGCCGCCTTCGGGTTGCGCGACGTTTCATAAAGCGCCCATGCGAGCGTCAGCGCCGTCGTCTCGGTGCCGGCCCACAAATATTGTTTGAGTTCATCGACGGCCTGCTGGTGATCGAACTCGGGAAACGTCGGATCGGCGACCGCGGCTTCGATCATCTTCAAAAGCGTGCGTTCGCGGTTCTCGCGCGGATCCGCGGCAATAACGGATTCGGGAACCGACCACCAAGTTTCCATGGCCTTAGCCGCGTTTTCGTCGGTGATTTCGAACAGTTCGCCCGACTGGCGCTTGAGGCGGATTTCCTTATGATTGACAACGTCCGTATAGACCTTCACGCACTTGAAAACGAAATGCGGGTTAAACGGCATGTCGCGATCAAAAAGCGCCTTGCAAATCATGTCGGCGGCGAGGGTCCAAGTCTGCTCGACCATTTCGAAGGTCTCGCCGGTTTTGGCATACTCGGCCCATTGCGCCATCTTGGTTTTGATGGCCGCATTGAAGTAGGGGATGTATTCGGCGAACATATCGGGGTGGAACGCCGGCTGCTGCGGCATGCGCACCTTCTGCCAAAGCGCGCCGTCGTGCGTGATCATCGATTTGCCGAAGATCGGCTTCAGTCCATCAAAATATTTGATGTAGGTGTCGGCCTTGTTGACCAGCACGTGCTTGAAGTGTTCGGGGTCGGACAAGAAAACGACGCGCTGCGAGCCCATGTTGACTGGAATAACCGAGCCGTAGCGTTCGGTCATGTGCATCAGAATGCGCATGGGATTCTCGGCGTCGCTGCGGGTCAGCGCCGACAATTTGAACCAGATGCTGGACTCGTCGCCCAGGCCCTGAGCGTGCGCAGGCTGCGTTATGGTCATGCGTGTTATTCAAATCCCAAACGATAGGCAGGCCCTGCCCTGCGAGGCGACGTATACGGCCTCTGCACCGGGCTATCGTCCCGGCTCGAAAAATCCGTCAGTAGCACCGGCGACGGCTCGAAGTCCATGCGCGCGCAGGTCTCCGCGTCACTTTGTTAAGTCCCTGTGATCTAGGCACTTCTAGGGCGCCTTCCACGACTTCGTTGTCAAGTCTTAGCCGGGCCTGTGAGAGCCGGCGAGAACAGCGCGTCGTTGAGGTTAATAGTCTGGCTTAACACAATTTTTTCGCCCACCACCCGCGCTTCGCCGCACGCAAAGCTGGCCACAGCCGCCGGATATAGGCGGTGCTCGGCAGCCAGCACGCGGGCGCCCAGCGTTTCGGCCGTGTCGCCGGTCAAAACCGGAACGGCAGCCTGGGCGACGATCGGCCCCTCGTCCATGCCGGCCCGCACAACGTGAACCGTGCACCCCGCAATGCGTACACCTGCTTCCAGCGCCCGTTCGTGGGTCTGCAGCCCCTTGAAGGACGGCAATAAGGACGGATGGATATTAAGCATCCGGTCGCGCCACTTTTCGACGAACCCAGCGGTCATGAGGCGCATGAACCCGGCGCATGCGACCAGTTCGACGCCAGATGCCGTGAGCACCGTTTGCATCTGACTTTCGAAATGCTCACGACCCTCGTAACGCGTGTGGTCAAGGCCCAACGCCGGGATACCGTGCTCTTTGGCAAAGGCAAGGCCTGCGGCAGCTGGGCGATTGGAAATGACCACGGCGATTTGGGCCGGGTAGCCGGGCGCCCGCGCCGCTTCGATCAGTGAGCGCATATTGGAGCCGCGCCCCGAGATCAAAATGCCGAGGCGCGTCTTGGCAGGCGTCACGGCAGCAGCCCCTTTGTTATCGACGAGCAACAGAAATTCGATCTTGGGGAGCGATATGACATGCTGCCGGGGTCATGGTCAAAGTCTGGTTCTTGCACCTCAGCGCGGCAACGTGAACGAAGCCGGGCCGGCCGACGAGGCCATTGTATGGATCCACGATGACGGCGCAGCCGGCGCAATCGCTGTCGGGCTGCTGGCCGTTGGCGCGCCTGCTTGTGGGTCAACCGCAGGAGAGATAATGCGCGTCGCCAGCGATTGCACCTCGTGAACCGCCAAGCTGCGATCGGGAACCCCCGCAGCCGTCAATCGAACGACGCCATCGACACCGGCAAAACCGCCCGTACGCGTCAGGCGCGCGGCGCTGTAGCGCTCGCCCTTGGGTTCGGCTGTTAACGCCATTGCGATATTCATGGCGTCATAGCCGAGCGTTGCAAGTCGCGGCGGAGCGGCGCCAAATGTCTTGGCGAAGCGCTGCGAAAACTCCGACAACGCCGCTGTTTCTGGTGCCGGATACCACGCCCCAAGGAATGTCGGATCGCGCCCGATACTGGCGTAGTCCCAGCTTCCCGTGCCGATCAGCTTCACTTGCGCGGAATTAATGCCTGCATATGTCAACAGCGGGCCGACATGCACCATGACATCCTGACCGCCAGGCAAGAACAATGCGTCGGCTCCGGGCTGCGCGCCGCCGTTGCCTTTGACCGCTGCGAACACGCGCCGCGAGGGCTCGAGCATCTGGTTGGGCTCGGCCACATAGCGTTCCAAGGCCACGACTGTGCCCCCGCTGGCGCTGACGGCTTCACGGAATGCCGGCTCGACAACGCGGCCGTAGGGCGTGTCTGGAATGAAGGCTGCAAAGCGGCGTTTACCCTGGCTGGCCGCGAACGCGACGATACGCTGCGTTTCCTGTTCGGCCATGAAGCTCATCAGAAACACGCTGTTTCCCGCCACTTTCACATCGTTGGAAAAGGCGAGCACAGGAATGTTGCGCGGCCGGCTGACGCCTGCAACGGCTGCAACCGATGCCGCTGACATTGGGCCCAGAATGATTTCGGCACCTTCGTTCAATGCTTCGGCGGCGGCCGCCTTGGCGCCTTCGGGTGTGCCGCGGTCGTCTTTGACGATCAACTGAATGTTGGGATTGTTGCGTTCGAATAGCGCCAGTTCAACGGCCTGCTTCATGCCTTTGGCGATGATCGCGGCTGGACCAAAGCCGGATTGCTGAACCAGCAACGCAATGCGCGCCGACGGCTGCGCGACGGCTAGACCATTCTTAACGGCCGCGGCTTTGGCATCGCCCAACGCCGACGTTGCAAACGGAATGTTGTCGACGTTGGTGGCGCACGCGCTCAGCAGGCCCGCCGAAAGCAAGCAGCTACAGAGCAGTGTCGCTGGCCGCACAAGATCTAGCGCTCGCGCAGTCGTCGTCGAGATACGTCGCATTCCGTCTGTCCTTTAGCCGGTCTCATCTGCATGCTGGAGCCCACAGGCCCCAAACAGACAGGTTCACCCCAACACTGGACAAAAGGGGATCGCGCATCCATGATTCGAATAACCTCTGGAAAATTATCCCGCCCGGCCTCTTGCGAGAAGTGCCCACGCCCGGTTGTTCTGGGTATAAGTTTCCCGCATTTCGCGACTTCATGGACCAACACTTGTGCCGACAGGCAGGTCCGCAACAGGAACCAAAAAAGCGTGAGCACGGCCGACACCTTCGACGCAGCGGGCAACCACCCCGACGGCACGTCTGCGGAAACGGGCGCCAGTATTGCTGCCGGAGGCGCTGCAAACCGGGCCGCACAAAGCATCATTCAAATGTTGAGCAGGACCTTGGCGCCGGGGCTTTACATCGTCGCGACGCCGATCGGCCATTTAGGCGATACGACGTTGCGCGCGCTGGCGGTTTTGACGCAGGCCGATGTCGTCTATTGCGAAGATACCCGCCACAGCCGCACTCTGGTAGCGCACTTTTCCATACAGACGCCCCTGCGCCCCTATCACGAGCACAATGCCGAATCCGAGCGGCCACGCATTTTAGCTGCCCTGGGGCGCGGCCAACGCATCGCGCTGATCTCCGATGCCGGGACGCCTCTCATCTCGGACCCGGGCTTCAAGCTGGTGCGCGAGGCGGCAGAACTCGGCTATCCTGTCTTCAGCTTGCCGGGCCCGTCTGCCGTCTTGGCAGCACTGACGTCTTCGGGCCTGCCGACGGACGCCTTCATGTTCGCGGGCTTTCTGCCGAGCAAACAGTCGGCGCGGCGGGCACGGCTGGAGGAGCTGGCGCGCATTCCCTCTACGCTCGTGTTTTTCGAATCGCCCGGCCGAACTGCCGAGAGCCTCGCCGACATGGCCGCAGTCTACGGCGAACGCCCAGCATGCCTGGCGCGTGAGCTGACCAAATTGCACGAGGACATTCGCCGCGGTTCGCTTCGCGAACTTGCCGAAAGCGCCGCCGCAGTGCCATTGAAAGGCGAGATTGTGATCGTGGTCGGCGGCCCGCAAGAAGTCGAAGTAACCGACGACGATATCTGCGCCCAACTCGAGCCCTCGCTCGCCAGCATGAGCTTGAAAGACGCCGCCAAGGCCGTCTCGACGGCGCTCGGGGTCTCCAAGGCGCGGGTCTATGACCTCGGCCTGTGCATGAAATCGAACCGATCTGAGCCGTCGTGAACGATGGGCGGCACACATGAAAGCCAAGCCCGGTGCTTCAACGAGTGCTGAGCGCCAACGGCGTAATCGAAGCGGTGCCTGGGGAGAAACAATCGCGGCCGCTCTGCTGATCGTCAAAGGTTACCGCATTTTAGAACGGCGCTTTAAGTGTTCGGCCGGAGAAATCGATCTGATTGCCGTGCGCCGGGGCCGCCTCGCCATCGTCGAAGTCAAGCGCCGCGCGTCGCTCGATGCCGCGCATGCATCAATTCATCCCTACCAACGGCGGCGGATCGCAGAGGCGGCCGACACATGGCTCGCCCGCCATAGCCGCTATCACACCCACGACATCTGTTTCGACATCGTGTTCGTGCTGCCGCGCCGCTGGCCCGTGCATCTGGAAAATGCGCTGTAGGTGAAAACCAATTTTAACGGCTGGCGACGTTGCCGCCGCCGAGGATCGTCTGCGCGCGGCGGTTTTGCGACCAGCACGAAATGTCGTCGCAGGTGGCGACAGGGCGTTCCTTGCCATACGATATCGTGCGGATGCGCGCTGCCGAAATGCCGCCATTCGCCAGGCGGTTGCGCACCGTCTGGGCCCGGCGTGCACCGAGCGAAATGTTGTATTCGCGCGTGCCGCGCTCGTCGGCGTGGCCCTCGATCGAAACCGTCTGGCTGGGGTGCTCCTGAAGCCAGCGGACCTGGTTCGCCATGGTCTGTTCGGCTTCGGGCGTCAGATCCGAACTGTCTGACGAGAAGTAAATGAGGTCGCCCGCAGTGGTGCCGAACGTCTTGGCCAGCTTCGCATCGCGGCCATATTTACCGTACTGGCCATCGCCGTTGCCGTAGCCACCATTGCTGCCGAGCTGATTTTTGGGCAGTGCGTTCTGTGTCTCGGAGCACCCCGCCAGCACCATCACGGTGGTGACAGCCAAAGCCAGAGGCTTAATCAATGAGGCGACAGGGCCGATCGTGGCATAACGCGACATAACGCAACTCCAAACTCACAATACCAGCATGCACCTTCGCGCTCTTTGAGTTAATCAGCCGTTAAAACAGGGGCCTTTCAATGTCCGCCTTGCGGCAAAAGTGTTATTTGTTGCGCGCAAAGTGTGACCGACCGGAGTTTCCATGAGCTTGAATGTCGCCTGCCAGATGGACCCGATCGAACGGATCGATATCCACGGAGATTCAACTTTTGCACTTCTTCTCGAAGCGCAACTCCGGGGTCACACCCTGTTCTATTATATGCCCCAGAACCTCAGCCTCCACGGCACGGCCTTGCAAGCGCGCGGGCACACGCTGCGCGTTAAAGACGAAGCGGGTGAACATTATCAACTGAGCGCGCCGCGGGTTGTGAACCTCGATGCGTGGGACGTGGTGCTGCTGCGCCAGGATCCGCCTTTCGATATGGCCTATATAACTTCGACGCATTTGCTGGAGCGCATTCATCCCAAAACTCTAGTCGTCAATGACCCTGGCCACGTGCGCAATGCGCCTGAAAAAATCTGGGTGCTTGAGTTTCAAGACCTCATGCCGCCGACCCTCGTGACCCGGCAATTGTCCGACGTGGAAGCGTTCCGCCGTCAATACAAAGATATCATTCTAAAGCCGCTCTACGGCAACGGCGGCGCCGCAGTTTTCCGGCTGCAACCGGGCGACACCAACCTCGGTGCGCTCGTCGAACTTTTCCAAGCGGTGTTCCGCGAACCGTTCATGGTGCAAGAGTACCGGCCGGAAGTGCGCGCTGGAGATAAGCGCATCATCCTCGTTGACGGCGAAGTTGCGGGCGCCATCAACCGCGTGCCCTCGGAACAAGAGACGCGCTCGAATTTGCACGCCGGCGGAACGGCTAAGATGACGGTCCTCACCAAGCGCGAGCACGAAATCTGCGAGTGCCTTGCGCCGGAACTGAAACGGCGCGGCTTGATCTTCACCGGCATCGACGTGATCGGCGACTACCTGACCGAGATCAACGTCACATCTCCCACCGGCATCCGCCAAGTCAAAGCCTTCGGCGGCAACGACATCGCCGCCATGATCTGGGATGCGATTGAAGCGCGGTGCTGCGGCTTGGCCAACGACCGCCGATAGCCGAGCGCGCTTGGTGGTTCTCAAAACACCGTCATCCCGGCGAAGGCCGGGATCCGGAGTCTCGAAGCATATTCGATACCGGAACCAAGCATTCAAACAAACACTTTCTGAAACACTCCGGATCCCGGCC
>JANNUW010000322.1:0-4856 GCA_031414095.1 Hyphomicrobium sp.
TTCCTGAAACAAATCCTTGAAGCGCCCGTCGTAGGCTTTCAAAATCGTGTTCTTGGTCGACAGGTAAACCGGGTAGTTGCGGTTCAAACCGTAGTTCAGCGATGCGCGCGCGAATTCGCGGATCGAGTCGTCGAGATTATACATGGCCATGGCGACACCTGAACCCGGCGCCTTGAACACTTCCTTCTCGATCACTTTGCCGTCGTCGCCAACGAACTTGATGGTCAGCGTGCCCTTGCCGGGGAACTTGAAGTCGGTCGCCTTATACTGATCGCCGAATGCATGACGGCCGACGATGATCGGCTGCGTCCAGCCAGGCACGAGGCGCGGCACGTTTTTGCAAATGATCGGCTCGCGGAAAATCACGCCGCCCAGAATGTTGCGGATGGTGCCGTTGGGCGATTTCCACATTTCCTTGAGTTTGAATTCCTCGACGCGCGCTTCGTCGGGCGTGATGGTTGCGCATTTGACGCCGACGCCGTGCTTCTTGATGGCGTGGGCGGCGTCGATTGTGACCTTATCGCCGGTCTGGTCGCGGTGCTCGATGCCGAGGTCGTAATAGTCGAGTGTCAGATCGAGATAGGGATGGATCAGCTTGTCTTTGATGAGAGCCCAGATGATGCGCGTCATCTCATCGCCGTCGAGTTCGACGACGGTGCCTGCGACCTTAATTTTTTTCATGTCTTGATAAGCCCTGCGATCTTTCGAGTGTCGCGGCACCTTATCGATCCGGCTGCGCTGCAACAAGATCGACGTTTGATGCAAAGCAACGGCCCGGCAACGCGTGCTGCCGGGCCGTCTCTTCTCATAGTTTGCGCGGCAAGGGTTACTTGTTGACGCCGGGCTGATCCTGCATGGCCTTTTCCGACAAGCTGCCTGAATCGGGCTTCACGGTTGGCTTCGTCGTCGTG
Organism: Hyphomicrobium sp.; assembly: GCA_031414095.1. Lineage (GTDB taxonomy): Bacteria > Pseudomonadota > Alphaproteobacteria > Rhizobiales > Hyphomicrobiaceae > JANNFX01. The sequence goes on from JANNUW010000322.1 coordinate 912, forward strand.
CCAGCGCCGGTTACGCCAGGTGCATCCTGCATGGCCTTGTCCGTGAGGCTGCCTGACTCGGGCTTAGCCGTCGGGTTTGCTGTCGCGCCGCCGCCTGTGACGCCTGGTGTATCCTTCATGGCTTTAGTCGGCAAATCTTCGGCCAGCGCAGCTGTCGAAGCAGCGGCGAGGATGGCGGCAGCGGCGAAAATAAACGTCTTCATATCGTGTCTCCTAAAAAAGTTGGGCCACTAAATTTGGCTACGAGCCGAGCTGATCGCGCATCGCCTTGTCGGCGAGACTGCCCGAATTGGCCTTGGCAGTAGGGTTAGCTGTGCCGCCAGAGTTGATGCCGGGGAAGTCGCGCATCGCCTTGGACGAGAGGCTGCTGTTGTCCGGCTGAGCCGTCGGGTTGGCGGTGATGCCGCGCTGGTTGACTCCGGGCGCGTCCTGCATGGCTTTGTAGGCAAGGTCGCCGGTGTCGGCGAAGACCGACGTGGCAGTGCCGGCGAGTAGTGTGAGCGCGAGAATGAGCTTGTTCATTGTTGGGTCTCCTGACGAGATGTTGCGAGTTTCACTGGGTTGTTTGAGAGAGTGTGGGCAAATTATGCATGCATGGTCAGAGTTACGCGGCGGTTGCGGGACGGGTTTCAAAACTCGATCATTCGTTGGTCGCACGCTGACGAAGGCCGGATCGCGCAAGGCCCGGCGTTTGGCGGGGTTCCATCATGTTTGATCAAATCGCCGTGAGCCATTCGTTGCCCTGCGCACAAAACGCGCGTAATGACCGCCAGGAACAATGAACAGACAAGGCAACAGCTTGAACGTGGAATTGGTAGCGACACCCGGCGGTGAGTTCACAGAGCCGCGCCTCGAAGGAACCGGCATCGCGCTCGGTGCCGTCGTGCACGTTTGTCACGATAAAACGATTGATCAGGGATTGGCTGCGTTAGCGGTTCCGGGCTTGACGCGTGAAACGCTGGAGCCGGTTCTCACCTATTGCGCCGAGCTGCGCTGTGAAGCCGACAACGCGACGTGCCCCATGTGCAAGCGCCGTACGCAGGCGCGCGGCCTCAACACGATCGATGAGTTCATCGCCGCCCATAAAGAGATCATCGTCGGCGATGGCAGCGTGCGGCTGACCGGCAAAGGCGAGGCAACACTGACCACGCCCGAACTCGCGGTGCTCGAAAAAACCTGGAGCGGCGAAAACTATTGGTTCTGGTCGCGCCGCGTCTTGCGCAAGCTGCGTCACGGTATTCGCCGCGCGCACATTCAAGGCCAGCCGGTTGCGGGCTCTGGCGAGACCCCGGCCATCATTCTCATGGAGCCGCAGCTGGCCGATAACATCGGCATGGTGTCGCGCGCCATGGCGAACTTCGGCCTCGACGAATTGCGGCTCATCAATCCGCGCGATGGATGGCCCAACGAAAAAGCCCGCATCGCAGCGTCGGGCGCCAATTACGTCATCGACGATGCCGCGTCGTATGCGTCACTCGATGCGGCCGTCGGCGACCTCAATTGGATTTGCGCGACAACGGCTCGCCAGCGCGATTTGCGCAAGCCCGTGCTGACGCCGCTCGAAGCCATTGCCCAAATCTGCGCGCGCATCGGACGCGGTGAACGCTGCGGCATCCTGTTTGGCCGTGAACGCAATGGGCTCGAGACGAGCGAAGTCGCCTACGCCGATGCGCTGATCATGATTCCGGTCAACTCGAAATTTGCCTCGCTCAATCTGGCACAGGCTGTTTTGATCCTGGGCTACGAGTGGATGCGCCTAAGTGCAGGCGCCACGCTCGGCCGCGTGACGACCTATGAGACGCCGGTCGAGGAGGGGCTCAACCTGGGCGGCGATCGTCCGGCCACAAAGGAAGAACAGATCGGTTTGTTCGAGCACCTCGAGGGTGAACTCGATCAAATGGGCTTTTTCAACCCGGTGCATAAGCGCCCCGCAGTGGTGCGTAATTTGCGCACATTGTTCACGCGCACAGGCTTAACGGACGGGGAAGTGCGCACGCTTCGTGGCATTGTTGCAACGCTCGCCCGTGGCAAGGCCCTGAGACGCAGTTCGTCCACATAGGCCGCCATTATGTGGCCAAGTTTTAAGCCGAGCGATGCCCGCCATGACAGCAGGCACACGTAAAGGTCACCGGGGGGTGGCGAAGCTGCTCCCTTTGAGCGGCCGTGCTGGCGGGGCTGCGGGCGCGGCACACGCTGAAAAGCAACATGAATAACAAGAATAACAAGAATATAAAGTATGCAATGCAGACATTAAGACCAGTTTGAATAGGGGCAGTTGCAAAATGCGAATGATGAATAAGTCAGCTTGGGCAGCGTTGTTGGCGATCACTGTGGCAGGGGGACTGCCCGGTGGCGCGGCACGCGCTGAAGCGACCGCAGGTCCAAGCGACGAACTGGTCACCGCCGTGATGAACTACGCCTGGGCGATGCTTCCGGCCCAGTTCTCGAACAAGGACGGCAACGTCATTGTGGTCGACAAAAACAAAAAAGCGGAAGTCATGGTGCCGATGGACGTGGCGCGCGAAGTCGTGCGCGTCGCGCGCGTGTCCGCCCATGCCCAGGTTTGCAACTTGCCCGACGACCAGTCGCTCAATCATCGCTCGCTGATGAAGCGCGAGGTCGACAAAAAGACCTGGACCGATCAGCAGAAGCTGTGGATCAACCAGCTGCACTTGACGACCGTCATGGTGTTGACGGGCAAGATCAAAGCCGTTGAGACGGAAGGCGGCAAGGAAGTCGCGGTCGTCGAGGGCAAAGAGCCGCCTAACACCTGCACCGACGAACAAAAGCAGGCCGTCAAGGACAAGATCAAGGGTTACGTCGACGCCGGCCCGGCTTTGGCCGTACAGCCCGTTGCCGTTCCCGCGGCGACTGGAGCCAACCCTGCTGCCGCGGCACCGGCCAAAGCAGCGGCAGCCCCGGCTGCGCCCGCCACCAAGCCGGCAGCGCCTGCCCCAACCGCGGCCGCTACACCGCCTGCTGTGACCGAAAAGAAGTAGCGCTGAACCTAACCCGTTGACTTGCCGGGTTCGCTTCGCTAACAGACAGTTTCGCTGCGCGGGCCTCAACGGCCCGCGTTGCTTTTGCGCACCTGCGGTTGGTCCCTTTCTGGGTCTAGCCTGTCGGCCTCCGGAGACATCCCGGGGCAGAGGAAGGGGCGCTCCAAGTCCTATGGCTAATGGTGGCTGAGGACTAGCTTTGAATTGGAGTGCTAGACGATGACGAAGCGCATACGCGCCAAACACAAGATCGATCGCCGCCTCGGCGAGAACATCTGGGGCCGTCCCAAGAGCCCGTTGAATAAACGTGAGAGCCGCCCCGGCCAGCACGGCGAGCGCCGCGTATCGAAGCTGTCGGACTTCGGCCAGCAGCTCAAGGCCAAGCAGAAGCTCAAGGGCTATTACGCAAACATTTCAGAGCGCCAGTTCTCGCGGCTCTATATGGAAGCCGCTCGGCTCAAGGGCTCGACGTCAGAGCAGCTGATCGGCTTGCTCGAACGCCGCCTTGATGCGCTGGTCTATCGCGCCAAGTTCGTGCCGACGGTGTTTGCCGCCCGCCAGTTCGTCAGCCACGGTCACGTTACGGTCAACGGCCGCCGCGTCACCGTTCCGAGCTACCGCTTGCGCCTCAACGACGTTGTCGAAGTGCGCGAAAAATCGCGTCAGATGCCGATGGTGCTGGAAGCATTGAAGAGCGCCGAGCGCGACATCCCCGACTACCTCCAGGCCGATCACAGCAAGATGACGGCCACGATAAACCGCATTCCGTCGCTTTCGGACGTGCCCTATCCGGTCACCATGGAACCGAATTTGGTGGTCGAGTTCTACTCGCGATAAAACGAGCGTTCTACTCGCGATAAAATGCGCGCTCGACGCTCTGATTAAAGATACGAAAAAAGGGCCCCCAATTGGTGGGCCCTTTTTTTGTGCTCAGCGTCAGTACGGA
>JANNUW010000323.1:0-5311 GCA_031414095.1 Hyphomicrobium sp.
CGAAAGTTTTCGCCCCTTCGCGCCTTCGGTGTTGCGCGAGTACGTTAGCGCGTGGTTTGAGGAAGATGGCGACGTGCCCTTCATGATGCAGGTCTTCCAGATCCGCTCGGAAAAGCGCGCATTGATCCCGGCAGTCACGCATGTGGATGGCTCTGGCCGGCTGCAGACAGTGCATGTAGAAACCAATCCACGTTACCATCGGCTGATTTCCGCCTTTGAAAAATTGACTGGCGTGCCGATGGTCTTGAACACCTCGTTCAACGAGAACGAGCCCGTCGTATGCCGGCCGCAGGAAGCGCTCGATTGCTTCTTACGCACAAAAATGGACGTCCTGGTCTTAGGGAACACTCTCATCGAGCGCGCGAATAAGGACACGGGAACTATCAAATGACAGATATCAGCACCCGACTTCTATCGATTTTAGCATGCCCGCATGATGCGTCGCCCCTAGAACTAAAACGTCAACATCTGCATTGCGCTCACGGGCACTCCTTTCCGGTCGTCGACGGCGTGCCTGTTTTGTTGCGATCGGACGTGGTCCAGACGATAGGCTTTGGCGCCACCTCGCTGCAACTCGCCGCTGCCTATATTGAGGGTGATCGAAGTGATGATTGGTTCATCGACTCCCTAGGTGCTCACGAGACCGAAAAACAACGTGTCCGCGAAGCTCGAAAGAACGGAAGTTGGGCGATCGACCCGGTTGCGTCCAACCTAATTGCCGCTACTAATGGGATGCTTTATCGCGACATCATAGGTAAAGTTGTCGAATATCCAATTCCTCGGATTGGCCTGCCGCCGGCTGCTGGCGAAACATTGCTGGACATTGGTTGCAGCTGGGGACGTTGGTCTCTTGCGAGTGCCCGCGCAGGCTATAAGCCAATCGGAATTGATCCCAGCCTTGGGGCCGTCATGGCTGCGCGCCGCATTGCCCGGCAGCTAAACCTCCCATTTGAAGGCGTCGTTGGAGACGCTCGATACCTTCCTTTTAGGCCGAAGACTTTCGACGCGATATTTTCGTATAGCGTCTTGCAGCACTTTGCAAAAAACGACGCGCGCTCGGCTTTAGACGAGGCAAGCCGCGTGTTGCGACCCGGTGGAAAGGTGCTAATTCAACTCGCTTCGGCTTACGGCGCGCGCTCATTGCAACATCAAATTCGCCGAAGGTTTAGGGAGCCAGAGAATTTCGAGGTTCGCTATTGGACTCCCCGACAGCTTAAAGGCGCCTTTCGCGACACATTTGGATCGTGCGACTGGTATCCAGACTGTTATTTCGGCCTGGGTGTTCAAGCCAGTGATTTAAACATTATGAGTCCGACAGCCAAAGCAGTCGTGCGCGCTTCCGAAATGTTGAAGCGTGCGGCAAAAGTCGTAACACCACTAAAATATTTCGCTGACAGTATTTTCTTAAAAAGTGGTTTCTAGAATTAGACAACCTCGCTGTATTCCGTGGCGGCCGTCGAGGCCGTCTAGAAAGCACCAGATCAACTAATTCCAATTTAGCGAGCCACCCTTTGCACGTCATCTTCATCAATCGTTACTTTTACCCGGACCATTCGGCGACCAGCCAAATGCTTTCGGACTTGGCGTTTGCGCTCGCGAAGGATGCCGGCACGCGCATCAGCATCATCACGTCACGGCAGCGCTATGATGTTCCCGGTGTCAGCCTGCCCAGCACCGAGACGATTGCCGGGGTCGAAGTGTGCCGCGTTTGGACATCGCGGTTCGGGCGTCAAAATCTCATTGGCCGCGCTGTCGACTACGCGACGTTTTATGTGTCGTCCGCATGGGCCATATGGCGGCTTGCCCGGCGCGGCGACATTGTCGTCGCAAAGACCGACCCGCCCATGCTGTCCGTCGTTGCGGCACCGATCGCCTGGGCGCGCGGCGCCAAACTCGTCAATTGGCTTCAGGATGTATTTCCCGAAGTGGCCGAAGGTCTCGGTCTTGGTGCAGGGGCAATGTCGAAAGCCATTTACGGACCGCTGCGTTGGCTGCGTAACTGGTCCCTGCGGCGGGCGGCGGTGAACGTCGCGCTCGGCGACCGAATGGCTGCGACCCTGGCGAAAAACGGCATCGCACCCGAACGCACGGCAATCATTCCGAATTGGGCCGACGGCGAGGCTGTCTTTCCGATTGCGCCAAAGGAAAACGCGCTGCGGACCCAATGGGGACTGCAAAACACGTTCGTCGTTGGATATTCTGGAAATCTGGGGCGCGCACACGATATTCAAACGCTGCTCGCTGCCATCGAACTGCTCGAAACCCGCGCCGCACCGCCCTCCATCAGTTGGCTTTTCATCGGCGGCGGCGCGCTCTACAACGAGTTTTCAGGCGAAGTCACCCGGCGAAATTTCAAAAGTGTTCACCTGCGCCCCTATCAACCGCGCGAACGCCTCGCTGAAAGCTTATCGGTGGCCGACGTCCATCTCGTGTCGCTTAGACCCGAGCTCGAAGGGCTGATTGTCCCGAGCAAGTTCTACGGCGTTGCCGCCAGCGGGCGGCCAACAGTTTTCATCGGCGACGAGGCCGGAGAAATCAGCACGCTCATTGCGAAGTATGGCTGCGGGCGGCAGGTTAGTGAAAACGACAGCGCCGGACTGGCGCGCGTTTGCATCGAGCTTGCGGACGACCAAGCCCTATGCCAAGCCATGGGTGAAGTGGCGCGCAAAGTGTTCTTGACAGAATTCGACAAGCCCATCGCGGGGGCGCGCTGGCGGCAGCTGTTGTCAAAGGTTTCAAAGGAGAGAGGCTAGAGCGCGCACACCTGCGTCTCATCAATCCGCACCCGTACCGGGCGATTGAGAAAATCCATCAGAACGACCAGCCTGTTTTTTTCATCCATGTCGATGATCTTTGCGATCATCCCGTCGAAGGCGCCATCGACCATTCGGACATTTTGACCAAGCTTGAAACTGGACGACGCTGCGACGATCGCACCGTCTATTTCGCGCGCCTTGAGGCCAACGATAAACGCGCTATCGATTTGGCCCGGCTGATCGCCAAAACGCACCAGCGCCCGCACTCCGACTGTCGACTGAATGAGGCGCCACTCAGCGACGCGCGATCCTACAAACGCATAGCCTGGAAACAGTGGACGAAGGACGTCCCGGATGCGTCTGGCGTGACGGACACGTTTACGGATGAGTGGGCAATAGGCCGCGAAGTCCTGGCGCAGCAGGTTCTCTATAGCCTGTTTTTCGCGATGCGGGTGCGTCGTCACCACAGCCCAGTTCAAAGGGCCATCGAGAATAACACCGGGATTGCTCAACATTGCTTAAACGCCGACTCCATTAAGCGCGCCTCTCCGTCCGGCGGCTCACCCACAGCGCTCTAATTATACAGGTTTCAAGCTTCGATCAAGCGCACGCCCGCGTGCTCGAGGTCATTCGATCTCGACCCGAGCGAAACGGTGGGCAGCGGGCGCGACCGGCGTCAACGTGGTTTGACTAAGCGGACGCAGGTCGCCATCGGCGGGCGGCACGGCCAGCACATTGTAATCGACTTCGTGCAGTGCGCCTTCGATCTTACCGCTGCCAGTCACAGAAAGCTTGAAATAGAGACCGTTCCAGGCGTCGATCCCATAGCCCGATGGCAGTTTGAACAAGAACAGCAGCGCGTATTCGAGGTCCGTAAGATCGTCCGCCGCGATCCGGCCCTTCGAGGCATAGGGATAGGCAAGGTGGCACCACATCTCTTTGCTGCCCGGCAGGCAGCGAAACGGCCGCATCGACAAGAACTCGTCCTTGAATTCGGGCGCATCGAGTGCAACTGAAATTTTGGCGCTGTTCCCGTCCGGCGTAAACGTGACGCTGCCAAGCTTCTGGCGCGCGCCATCGTGAGCGACGAGCGTAATGATCTTTGATCCATCCGGTAGCGGACCTGCCGCCGCAGCGCTTTGCGCGAACCCTGTCAGCGGCGTCACAGCAAGCAGCACAAGGGTCAACAATGCGCGCACGATTTTGCGCAGACTTTTAAAACATGTGCTCATGCGCGCAAATCTCCCATGCTCCGAGGTTCCTGATCCTAGCATTATGGGTTGCCGCGATCGACACGGGTTATCTCGGCCTTTAGCCCAATAGATCCTTAAGCCAGGGGATCAGGGGCACGTCGGCCGGCGGCATGGAATAATCGCTCAGTTGAGCCGGCCTCACCCACTTTACGGTCTGCCCTTCGCACGGCGTGATTTCGCCTTCCCAATTGCGGCAGACGTAGAGCGGCATCAAAATATGGAAGCTCTCGTAGGTATGGCTGGCGAACGTAAACGGTGCCAGGCATTCGAGACAGACTTTGATGCCAAGCTCTTCCTCGAGTTCGCGCACCAGGGCGGCTTCTGGCGTTTCGCCAGCGTTGAGTTTACCGCCTGGAAATTCCCACAACCCAGCCAGTGTTTTGCCTTGCGGCCGTTGCGCCAGCAAAACCCGATTGTCGCGATCAACGAGCGCTGCGGCGACAACCAGGAGTATGGGTTTGGCGCCGATGCCGGTCATCGCGTCAGCGCCGTTCGATCAAATACGCGGTTTCGATGAGCGACCCAACCCCTTTCGCCACGAAATGCGGATGCGTTCCGATGACGTCGCGGGTCTGCAACACTTGGATATCCGCGTGCGGCCGGAACAGCGTCTCGACTTCGCCGGGCGAAACTGGAAACGGCGGGCCGCTCATTTGTGTGCCGTCATACTCGAGTGCGATGAGCAGGATTTTAGCGCCCGCCGGCGTCAACGCCATAAGGTGGCGCACGTAGCCCTCACGCATATCGGGCGGCAGGGCCACGAGCGCGGCGCGATCGTAAACGGCAGAGACGTGCGCGGTCACATCGGGGGGCACGGCAAAGAAATCCCCACAAATCATGGCATAGGGTCCGCCAAGTGTCAGCGTGCCCGCACTGTTGGCCAGCCGCACAACGCCCAACCCGCGCTCGGCGAAAAATGATTCGACAGCCAGCATCGACAGTTCGATGCCGAGCACCTCGTGGCCCTGCTCGGCGAGCCAAACCATATCGAGGCTTTTGCCCGCGAGCGGCACCAGAACCGTCGCATTGCGGTCCACGCCGAGAGCGCTCCAGTATTTTTGCAGCAGTTCGTGGACCGACTTCTGATGGAAGCCGATATCATTTTTATCCCAGCGCTCGGTCCAAAATTGCGGTGTCATTGCCTCAACTGCGATAGTCGGCGTTGATCGAGATGTACTCGTGGGTGAGGTCGCACGTCCAGACCTGGGCGCTGGCTTTGCCGACGCCTACATTTATACGAATGGTCAGCTCGCGATTTTTCATGTAGGCGGCGGCGTTGGCCTCGACGTACTCGGCCGCGCG
>JANNUW010000324.1:0-3475 GCA_031414095.1 Hyphomicrobium sp.
GTGACAACCATCGTCACATTCGCGATCACCAATCCCGTTCCCGTCGCAACACTTGACGCCAACGCGGTGCAGGAGCACGGCTCGACGTCCGGCAACGTGCTCACCAACGATGCCGACGGCGGCACGGATACGGATCCGCTCACCGTCACGCTCGTCAACGGCAGTGCGATTGGTGCAGGCAGCGTGGTGACGTTGCCGTCTGGCGCGCAGCTCACGATCAATGCGAACGGTACTTACGACTACTATCCCAACGGCGCGTTCATAGCGCTGGCGGCCGGGCAGCCGGGCATCGACAGCTTCACCTATACCATCTCCGACGGTCAAGGCGGCACGTCGACGGCAACGGTGACGATCAACATTACCGGCGAGAACGATGCGCCCGTCGTCGTCGATCCGGCGAACCCCGGCACACCGCCAGCCGATCCAATGCACGTCATCCCGGTCCAAACGGCAGCCGATGGCACGCCCATCACGCCGATCAACGTCGGGCCCTACTTCACCGATCCCGATACCGGCGACGTCCTGACGATCTTGGTCGATACCGCGCAACTTCCGCCCGGCGTCACCTTCGATCCAGCTACGGGCACGTTCTCGGGAACGCCATCCCCTGACGCCAGCCAGGGCGGTCCCGCAGGCGACGGTATCTATTCCGTGCTGATCCTCGCCGACGACGGCAAGGGCGGCGTGGTGTCGACAATCATCACGTTCAACATCGGCAACGTGGCACCGGTCGCTGTCGCGGACAGCGCGGCCATTCTCGAAGACAGTTCCACCAGCGGCAACGTCCTTGGCAACGATCACGATGGCGGCCTCGATACCGATACGATCACCGTCACTGCCGTGAATGGCGTGCCGGGAGCTGTCGGGCAACAAATCACTCTGCCTTCGGGCGCTTTGTTGACACTAAATTCTGACGGCACCTACAGCTACAACCCCAATGGCATCTTCAATGGCCTGAGCTTGGGCCAGCCCGGCACCGATACCTTCACGTATCAAATCTCGGACGGCCAAGGTGGCTTTGCGGCGGCCTCGGTCACCATTTCGGTGACTGGCGAAAATGATCAGCCAGTGGTAGTCGATCCCAAAAATCCGGGCGTCGCACCGGCCGACCCGAACCACGTGATCCCGACGGTCGCCGCTCCCGATGGCGGCGCGATCAAGCCGATCAACGTTGCCGCTTACTTCCACGATCCCGACGGGCTCGATCAGTTGACGCTGTCGGTCGCGCCTGGCTCGTTGCCACCTGGTATACATTTTAATCCGAAGACGGGCGCATTCTTCGGCACCATGACCTCGAACGCGAGCCAGGGCGGACCGGCCGGCAACGGCATCTACCCGGTCGTCATTACGGCGAGCGACGGACATGGCGGCTTCGTCACGACAACGATCACGTTCGTTGCCACCAACGTTCCGCCAGTTGCCACCAACGATGCGCGTGGCAACACGGAGCCTGATACGCCGTTGACACTGAACGTGCTCGCCAACGACCGCGACGGCGGCAATGACAACGACACACTAACAATTGTCAGTGCCACGGCAACGAAGGGCCAGGTCACGATCAACGGCAACGGCACGCTGACGTTCAATCCGGCTCCTGGTTTTGCCGGACTGGTGCGCATCACGTATACGGTATCGGACGGCCAGGGCGGATTTGCGACAGCGAGCATGACAGTGCTCGTGACGCCGAACGTCCATGTCACCGGAACGACCGATGTCAACACGCCGGCAGCCACGCAGGTGATCCCATCGCAAATCGGCATCGCAGCCGAGGGCATCATTCTGACGACCGTCGAGCAGGCAGACGGCCTGGGTGGCGTTGCCAACACGCTGGCCGAGCACGGCATCATCGACAAGGTCGCCAACCAGATCAGCGGACTTGGCGGCAGCGTCGATGGAACCAACGCATCCTTGAATGACATCTCGGATATCAACCGCGTGTGGAGCATGTCACGCGAATTCGAGACTTACGCCGGCCGCGAACAAGGTACTTGGGATCCGGAAGGACTGACAGGCTTCTCGCTGCGTTTGACCTTTGCCCAGGATCAAGCAACGCAAGGCACCGCGCAAGTGGTGCTCGAGAGTCTTGTGCGCGAACGCACTCTGATCGTGCGCATGTCGAGCACTGAGATTCCACACCATGCCCACGTGGTCGAGTATCGCGTGATGCTGGCCGACGGCCGCGCATTGCCAAGCTGGCTCGACCGGGCTGGACCGGAACTGCTGATCGGTGAACGGCCAGCGGATGCGGAAGAAATTCAGCTGCGCGTTATCGCTGTCTTGTCGGATGGCACCTTGATCGAACGCGACGTGCGCATTCAAACGATGTCGGGAGAGATCCAAGCACTTACAACCGGCAAACGCGCTGAACTGGTGCCGATGTTCACCAACCAGATCGAGGCGCAATTGCCCGACCGGCAGTCCGGCATGGATGATCTGGCACGCGCCCTGGCTGCGGAGTAGCCTAACCGGGTCAGACCCAACGGGTCTGACCCCATGTACCAGCATATCATGTAGCCACGGCGCTTACAGAACTTCGGGGTCAGAGCCTGGGATCAGACCCGCTGGGTCTTGACCCCGAACTTCGATGACCGGCAGCCGCCAGCCCTTGGCCAGCGCGTAGATCGCGGGGATGACGACGAGTGTCAGCACCGTTGATGACACCATGCCGCCAATCATCGGCACGGCGATGCGCTGCATGACTTCCGATCCCGTGCCCGTGCTCCACAAAATTGGCAGCAGGCCCGCCATGATCGCGACGACCGTCATCATTTTTGGCCGCACGCGTTCGACCGCGCCGATCATGATGGCGTCATACAAATCGGTTCGTGAGAAGGGACGCTTTTCAAGTTCGCAACGCTGCTTGATTTCCTCGACGGCGTGATCGAGATAAATCAGCATCACGACGCCCGTTTCTGCGGCTACTCCCGCCAGCGCAATAAAACCGACGGCGACAGCGACTGAGAGATTGAAACCCAGCCACCATATGAGCCAGAAGCCGCCGATGAGCGCGAACGGCAACGACAGCATGACGATGAAAGTTTCCGTCAAGCGCCGGAAGTTGAGATAAAGCAGCAGAAAGATAATCATCAACGTCACCGGCACGACCAGCTTGAGGCGGGCGGTGGCGCGCTCGAGATATTCAAACTGGCCGCTCCAAATCAGATATGTGCCGGGCGGTAACTTGACTTGATCGCTAACTGTCTTTCTGGCTTCGGCGACATAACCGCCGAGGTCGCGATTTCGGATATCGACGAAAATATAGGTGGCGAGCTTGGCATTCTCTGTTCGGATGCTGGTCGCGCCTTGCGTGAGTTTTATATCGGCGACCTCGCCCAACGGAACGGTACCGCCATTCGGCAGCGCCACTTGAACGTCATTGGCGATGGCTTGAGGATCCGAGCGCTGATCGCGCGGGTAACGGATCGCGACCGTGTAGCGCTCGCGGCCTTCGACGGTCGTTGTGATCGTCTCAGCC
>JANNUW010000325.1:0-1580 GCA_031414095.1 Hyphomicrobium sp.
CACGCACCGGATGATCTTCACCGAGGGCCTCATCGAGCCGCGCGGGAAAGAGCGTTGCTTGATCGCGATCTCTGCCCTCGACGAACCGCGTCATGCCGTGCCCCCGTCTGCGCGACGACGCAATATCATGCTTCGCCGCGCCGACGTATGGACGTCAGCGTTTTCGCACAGTCTCGTATAAGGTCATCTGTCACCGGATTGCCGCCGCCGGGTGTCGATGTGCCCTACATACAGCTACCAGAGCTGGCTACTTTAGTGCGTTTCCAACTCGGCCCAGCAAGCGCAAATCAGAGCACTCAGGGCTTAGGAGAGGGTGGCTCTTTAATGACGAGTTTTGGTGGTGCGGGCTTGTATCCAGGATTTCCGGGCGTGGAAACGATCGGCTGTCCGATCGGGCTGGGTTTCTGGCCTGTTCCGACTTGCGGCGGCTGGGCAGGCAGTACCGGTGCTAGCTTCTGTGCTGGCGTGGGCTTTGCTCCGCCTGTCGTGCCCGTCTGAGCACAGACACCGGAAGCGAATATTAGGCTGAAAGTGGCGATTACTAAGGATCGGAGCATTTTTTCGACTCCATGGCTATAACATTTTAAAGAACAATTAATCAGCCTCCGAAGAAGGGCGGGTCAAGAAATACGGAGCAACCAGAATAGATTTTTGGGGGGCGGTGCTGATTTGACACCGTTTAGCCGTGCTATTGTCATCGCCGGTGCACGCCAAACCGGATCAGATTCAAGTCGGCGTTGACAGAAGTCCTTAAGCTCGCAACTTATGCCGAGGGCCAGCAGGGCATCCTTGATTGGCTTCACGTCCGATCCGACGCGCGCGGCCTCGCGCCAATAGACAAGACCTGATTTTCCGTCTGGAAACAAAAGACCTTGTTCTTTGCCAACCTCCGACGTTGTCCAGTAGCGGTAGCTTACCCCTTGGCCAGGGTTCTTGGCTTTGAGTTTCCAGAAGGCGTTGATGGCATCGATTACGGATGACGTCCGTAAAGTGATGTTCGCGGCCGTCGCCTTTACCTGAGTTGCAGTGAGCCTGTCCGTCGTCGCGACGGCGTAGTCCTCAGCGACTTCGACGAAAAGAAATTCGTCGGGCCCCAAGGCCAGCCACGCGGAGAGCGTCTGGTACAGCTGATAGGCGTATCCCGCGAGAGAATCGACCGCCTGCCTCGCTATGTCGTCCGGTATCGGAGGGCTGACCACTGTCGTGCGTCCGTGAGCGTTTGGGAATGAGATTTCTTCGATAAGGCCTGTTGCTTCAAACCTTATCGTACCAGGCGAGTCGCAGCCAGCGTGCGGGCTTGATGCTTTGTTTCCGCCAGCTTTTCCGAGTCGCGAAACCGAAAGCGGGCCGCCCAAGCGATGCAACAGAATCTGCTATGAACACGGCATGGCAAATAGCTGTGGCCCACCGGAAGGCCACCCCATCAGCGAAGAGCAAGCGCGCCAACTTCTGGTAGGCGATCTTGGCGACGTTTACCGCGACATCCTCCGTGGTTGCTGCGCACCCGTCTATTGGCATCGAAGAGCAGCAGTTGGCACGATCGAGATTTGTGACAACGGAACTCTGACGTTCGTGAACCC
>JANNUW010000326.1:0-4236 GCA_031414095.1 Hyphomicrobium sp.
GGCGCATTGCTTACCAGGCTCACAGTGCAGCGAGACGCCGGTGACAGGATTTCCTGAGCCCGCACAAAACCTGACATCCCCCGCTCCGATACAAGCGGCATTGATGAACCGGTCGCAAAACGTCCCGCCGCCACATGCGCCTGCACCTGGGCAACAAACACCACCATCCGGGGCACAAGTGAACTTGTTAGGGCACAAGAAAAAGCCTGGATTCCCTGGGCATGGCGGCCCGGACGTCGCCGTCAGGCGGGTACCTGGTGGAATGTCCAATTTTGATCCGGGGCGCATGAAGATATTTATGATCGGGCTCTTGCCGCCACCGCCCGAGCCTTCAGCGGGTCCTGGAGCACCGCTGCGTGCCGCCAAGGCGACGCAGTCCGCAGAGCCGTCCTTGTCACTCGCATTCAGGATATGCGCCTCATCTTTCCAATTATCCGGTTCGGCAGTGCGGGCGAATTTAGTCCGCTTGCTTTCGAAATCGAATTTCACAGTCAGGGATCGTGCGGCATCGAAAAGCTCGACTGATAAATCATCGCGCTTCATCTCGACGTATTTTTGCACTTCTTGTTTTAAAAACGACTTTCGTTCCCAGCTACCATTCGCGCCCTGCACATAGGTCCCGACGAATGCTCCGCTGTTTAGAGCGCCAGCTTGAAGACAGACGACTGTCGCTGCCGTCGCACCGCCAGGCACAGGGCTGGCTGGATCCACTTGCGCCATGCTGGCCGATGAGCCGAAAATCAATGCAAACGACAGCCAGCAAACGCTCTGTGCAATCCTCATTATGTCCCCCACGCACTTTCCGCTTAGGTATGCGCTTCGCGCGGATGTAATGACATCAGCGCGCGGCATGATCACCACGGACAAAGCGATCATTATTTTAAGAACTGTGGACGGCAGTCGGTAGGCTAATAGGTTGCGCAACTTAAATGCAGGCGGCTTCAATACAACCGCTTGCTTAAATGCAACTTGAGTATAGCCTCGCGCGAAATCGTTTGGGAAAGCAAGTGGAAAATTCAATTCAGCGACGAGTTGAGTCGGTTCAAGGTTCGAAAAATAAAAGCTCTTTGTAAGCAGCTTTGCGTTGGGGCGTGAAACTCTGTAGTCAGCCACGGCCGACTTCTGTGGTACGTTAAAAATAGTATTGTGTTCCGGCGTGATCATTTCTGGAGTAGGCGCATGGCCAACCTTGGACCGACCGGCAGCAGCGGTCGTCATGTCATAACCGCCGCGAGCCGCGAACATCGCGAGCAGCTCATCACTGAGTTCTTCAATCACTTCGAAACATTTGAGAAGTCCGAAGACGTGGTTGTGCTTAAACGGCGGGCGGTAACCTTCATGGAACAGAAATACCAGGAGCGCAGCGCGTTCAACCGTTCCTGGAAAGGCTGGCTCATGTTCTTGCTTTTCATGGGAATGGCAACTGAGAAAGAGCCAAAACCGGATCCACGGGAAGCGGCATCACTGGCTTCCCTCCCAGCGGGAACAGACGTGATCGAAATCCAGCTCGCACACAGGTGAGATTAAACATTCGCCGGCTCGTTTGGCCGACCTCTGCAGCTATCCGCGGCCCGTTCGGCCTGCTGGAGTAGTGGGACCGCATCTGATCGAAAACCTGACGCCCTTATCATAGCCGGACACCGGTCTGTTGGGATTTCAGTCTTTACCTCCCCCCGCTATGCGTGAGCCTCCACCGTCCCACCACCCTCGGTGTGCAGGACCATTTCCGCATCGCTGGAGTGGCGCGTGGGTTGAGCTTTCCTGAGGCGCTACACTTTTCTATTACAACGCTGAGTACGGTCGGTTACGGCGACATCGTTCCGGCAAACAGCCTGGGGCGATCTTTGGCCGCGATTCAGGTCAACTCCTGCTGCTTTTCGGAGTTTCAGAAATCCTCGAATACTCAAGAGAACGCCGCAGACGAAGCAACAACCAGCCCGATAGAAGCTGAGTAGGTCAAGGTGGGACGACCAACGCGGTTTGAAGGCTGTGATCGCGCAGTCGTTGCGAATTTAAGTTCACTGCAAGGGGTGTCCATCTTTACCGGCGCCCCGTTTGCAATTGATACTGATGGTAATTGACTTTGCCATGCGCCGAGTTGATCCGGCTTGAGCGACCGCTCGTGGCGACCAAAAAGGTCGCATGCCTTGTGCTTCCAGATCCCATTTTGGTTCCATTTTTGGTCGTTCAAACGCGCGAACGACCTTCGGCAAACCGGCAGCTGACAGCGTCCGGTGATAGGCCTGGACCGAGCGTGTCCATCAAGGCATTGTTGGGGTCAGTCACGGGCGGTTTTGAACACGAAGCGGATTTCATTCTCGCTAGTGCCTCGGAGCGAAGTTGCTAGGCCCGACGCAACGCGCTTCCCAGTGCATCGATGCGCAAACCGGCTTCGTCAGCTGTCGCGGCGATAAGCCTGAGCTTTTCGTCCTCTATCTCTGTGACTTCGCCAAGGCCGCGACGGGCTAGACAGCGGCCGCGCTCAGCCACAACCCGCGCATAAGCCAGCGGTTCTCCGGACATGCGAACAAGCAGTGCGTCAGCTTGCCTTATGACCTCGTTCCAGTCCTCGAGCAGTAGCGCTCGCTCTATGGCATAGCGCCGGAACCAAAAGTGGTTATGGCCGACGGCTCCTTGCCCGAGCAATGCTTCTCCGGCCGCTAGAGCTGCCACTTGATTCTCCTGCCTGTCTTCAACCAGGGCGAGGAGGCCGTAGAGTATTGGGCCAGCAAACCCGCGGCCCGTCTCCTCGGAAATCTCTCGACCCTTTTTCGCAAGCACCAAGGCTTCTGCCCGCTGCCCTTTTGATAGAGCGACCTCCGCGCAATGAGCAAGGATTATGGCCTCGTAGCGCCGTGCTTTGAGCGTCCGCGCCTGCTCCAATGCCTTGGCTTGATAATGATCTGCGTCGTCATAGCGCCCGGCAGCTGTCAGACAAAGGCCCATTGATTGGGTCGCGAACATCTCCGTATGTCTGTTACCGATCCTTATGGCGGCTTCCCGTCCAATTCGCATATCGTTCAATCCCAGATCAAATTCGCACGTGTAGATCCGGCAATGCCCCATCATGACGCGATTGGGCACTGCTATCCGAGCGAGGTCAAATGTCTCGCAAAGGTCGACACAATCTGCGAAGTGGGTGAGCGCCGTTGCCATGCGGCAGTCCATATACTGCGCATCCGCCAAACCGCTGAGGGCTCGGGCCTGCCATTCCGGCGCTTCCACGCGCCTGGCGGCGTCGAGAGCCAATTCGTGTTCGCTGCGACACTCGGTCAGTTGCCCACGTGCAAAATGCAGATTGCCGCGGAGATAGTGGATTTCTGCGAGAGCGCGATCGTCGCCGAGTGCGAATGCCAAAGGCTCAGCCTCCGCCAGGCTGGAGAAGGCATCGTCCGCCCGGGCAATCAAGCGATTGGACGAGGCGCCACCGAGGAGAGCGCGGCACCGGTCAGCGTCTTCGCTGGCGACTGCCAGAGCCTGGATGTAAGCATCGAGAGCCTCGGTCCCGCGTCCTGCGTCCAACTGAAGAGCCCCCACGAGCATAGCAAGTTCGAATGTGTGATTTGGCTTGGTCGCGATCAGCTGACCGCGTGCGGCAAGGGCTATCGCCTGGTCCTGGCGGAACAGGTTCGCCTGAGCTTTGGCCGCTGCGAGATAGGCGCGCGCTGCTTCGGAATCGCCGGCACGGTCGAGATGCTCGGCTCGCAGTACCGGATCATCGATAAAGATCGCCGCTGCAGCACCATGCAACTCTCGCTTCCGAGCGTTCGTAAGCGAACCGTACACGCCGTCGCGTATCAACGCATGAGCGAACTGCAGACCATCCCGCGTTGGACGTACCAGGACGTTCCGCACCAAAGTGTCGCAATCGTACTGCGGCTCCCGGAGTAGCGCCCTGAGGTGCACAAGGCTGAAGCGCTGGCCGAGCACTGAGGCCGCTTGGATGGCGCGGCGGTCGTGGGCAGATAGAAGGTCCGTGCGGGCCAACACGACGCTTTGAACGGATGCTGGGAGCCGTCCGTCGGTCAAATCGCGGGCGCCCCTTAGCAATTGCTCCAGGAACAACGGATTGCCGCCGGCGCGCTCGACGCACTTATCGGCGAATGTGCCGACGTCGATGATGCGTCGCGCGATCGATTGCGAGTCGGCAGGTGATAGGGGAGAAATGTCAACGGTGATCAGAGTTCCACCGCTAGCCGTGCTGCGCCAATGCGGACCGAGCGGATCGCCGTCGAT
>JANNUW010000327.1:0-2685 GCA_031414095.1 Hyphomicrobium sp.
TCGCACGGCATTTTCGAAGCGGCGGCTTTGGTGCTGGCGACAGGCGGCGTGTCTATACCGAAAATGGGCGCAACGGGCTGGTCCTACGACATCGCACGGCAATTCGGTTTACGCGTGACGCCGACGCGCGCGGGTCTCGTGCCTTTGCTCGTATCACCGGAAAGTTTTGGCACGGGCGAACATCCCGCCGGCGTTGCACTGCCGGCTATTGCTTCGTGCGCTACGGCCGCGTTTGCCGAAAGCATGCTGATCACGCATCGGGGCATATCGGGCCCCGCGATCTTGCAAGCGTCGTCGTATTGGCGCGACGGCAGCACCTTGACGCTCAATCTGTTGCCCGGCACCGATGCGGCCGTCGTGTTAATTGAGCGCAAGCGCGCGCGGCCGCTCGCGGAAGCCAAAACGGTGCTGTCCGAATTGCTGCCATCCCGCCTCGCCGCGAATTTGGCTGGCGCGTTTTTACCGGTTGGACCGATGTCGGCGATAGCCGACCGGGTCCTCGCCGATTTCGGCGCGCGCTTGAATGCGTGGGTGCTGACGCCTTCAGGAACGGAGGGCTACGCCAAAGCCGAAGTGACGCTCGGTGGCATCGATACGCGCGATCTGTCGTCGAAGACGATGGCGAGTACCGCGGTGCCCGGACTCTACTGCATCGGTGAGGCCGTCGACGTCACAGGCTGGCTCGGGGGCTATAATTTCCAGTGGGCGTGGTCGAGCGGCTACTCCGCCGGCATCGCCATCGGCCAGACTTAAAGCCACGCATTGCAATCCTATAGAACTTCCAAAATTCTGCGTTCCCGGCCAAGCTCGCTGGAACAGCGGGAGCGAGCCGTTCAGGTCTTCGATAGCTGGGACGTTGCGAGCATAGTGATGCGCGTTCCGCGTGGAAGATTGAAGCCACGCGCGAACTCGGCAGCGCTCATCGGCTTTTTGCCAGCCCGTTGTACTTCGATGAATTCGATTGCACCGTCGCGACAGGCAATGGTCACACCGCCGTCGAGAACGTCACCGGGCGCGCCGCTCGCCTCAACTACACAGGCGCGCAGAACCTTGACGCGCTCTGTTTTGCCGCCCACAATCGCCGCCTCGAACCAAGCGCCGGGAAACGGCGACAGTCCATGGATATGCGCCAGCACCTCGCGCGCGGGCCGGCCGAAATCGATCTGGGCCTCCGCCTTGCTGATTT
The DNA here is from genome assembly GCA_031414095.1 of Hyphomicrobium sp. GTDB lineage: Bacteria > Pseudomonadota > Alphaproteobacteria > Rhizobiales > Hyphomicrobiaceae > JANNFX01. The sequence goes on from JANNUW010000327.1 coordinate 1,187, forward strand.
TCGCAGCGTACGTGACGCCCTGCGATACTTGAGGCGTCCCGGTGAGTTCGCCTTGTTCAAGGAGCCGCAATGCTTCGACCATCAGGGGAGCCGCCTCGGCCATCAGCCGGTCGTGCAAATCACCAGCCGTCGTTTGCGCATCAATCCCGATGCTGCGCGTCAAACACACCGGGCCCGTATCGAGACCCTTTTCCATGCGCATGATCATCATGGCCGTCTCATTATCGCCAGCCATGATCGCGCGCTGGATTGGTGCAGCGCCGCGCCAGCGCGGCAGCTTCGAGGCATGGCCGTTGAGGCAACCGAATTTCGGCGCGGCCAAGATCGCCGGCCCCAACAGGAGGCCGTAAGCGACGACCACTGCGACGTCGGCGCCATGGGCCGCAAAGGCCGCCTGCTGTTTTGGGCTTTTGAGACTTGCGGGAGTCAGCACAGGTAACCCGAGCTTGTCCGCTGCCATGTGCACCGCCGACTTCACTTCGGCCAAGCCCCGGCCCGCCGGACGTGGCGGCTGCGTGTAAACCGCCACGACGCGGTGGCCCACGCGCACAATTTCGGTCAAGGTTGAAACCGAAAACTCCGGTGTGCCCATGAAAACGACTTTTAGGGCCATCGGCTCAAACGCCTGCTTCGCGGGCAATTTTCTTGAATTTGCGGATCACCATGTCGCGTTTTAGCCGCGACATGAAATCGATGATCATGCGACCGTTCAAATGATCGAGCTCGTGCTGGATGGCGGTCGCGAGGAGGCCATCGGCCTCGAGCGTCTGCTGCTTACCAGCGCGATCAATGTAACGCACTGTGCAGCTGGAAGGCCGCTCAATTTCCACCAGCACGTCGGGTATCGAGAGGCAGCCTTCCTCGTGCATGCGGAGCGTAGAGCCGGTCGCGACCAGTTCGGGATTGATAATGACCAGCGGGCGCGGGCCCTCGTCGTCGTCGGCGACATCGATCACGAACATGCGCTTGGGGACAGCAACTTGGACCGCGGCCAGACCGATGCCCGGCGCCTCGTACATGGTCGCCAGCATGTCATCAGCCAGCTTCAGAAGGGCCGTATCGACCGTCTCGACAGGCGCTGACACCTGCCGAAGAAGGGGATCGGGAATCATGATGATCGGAAGCAAGGCCATGGCAATGAAATAGGAAAACCGCCGCCTGAGGTCAATTGCGGCATGACCCCGCGTTAACCGCTTTTTAACCAAGAAGTTAATGGCCGGCAGCCCCTGTGGGCCGGACATTTAGCGATGACAGAGACGTCGCCGCGGCGCCCGCGCAATTCCAACGCTCCTGGTCCCAAGAATGGGCCCTCAAGCATCGCTTGAGGGCCGGTATCCGCTCAAAGACTATGGAATGCCAAAAGGCAATAAAGAGCCATCACAACATAGTATACAAAACCATCAAATTATCCTTCGACTGACTGTCTGGGAAGCAGCCTTTCTCCATCGCGTAGTTTATTCCACATCGACTGAGTATTTAGCGTGTGGGACACACTGCCG